>JBGQLM010000010.1:0-43986 GCA_041500085.1 Geobacteraceae bacterium | reverse complement strand
GGTTGGGGAGGTCGGTTTCGGACATGAGTTTGTGCAGTGCTTCAGCGTCCCCCGCTTCCCGGGCATAGATCACCACCAGCTTTTCTCCGCGCTTCTCATCCGGAACGCCGGTGACCGCCACCAATCCGGTTGTTCCCAGCTGGGCGTGGAGGGCATCTTCCACAGCACCGTGAGGGACCATCTCGCCGGCGATCTTGCTGAAGCGGCTCAATCTGTCGGTGATGTGGAGAAAGCCCATGTCGTCCAGGCGGCCGATGTCGCCGGTAACATACCAGCCGTCGCGTACCACTTCGACAGTCTTCTCCGGCTTGCCCAGATAGCCGGCCATGACATTCGGTCCCTTGACCAGGATCAGCCCGGTCTCACATTCAGGCAGGGTGATGCCGCTTTCCGGATCCACGATCTTCACCACCACTCCGGGCACCGGCAGGCCGACGCTCCCCTCCCGGGAACCTGCCTGTCGGACACCGTCGATTTCCACGTCCGGGAGACTGAGTGATATGACCGGCGACAATTCGGTGGCACCGTACCCTTCCATGGGACGGATGCCGAACCGCTCCTGGAAGCTGTCAGCCAGTTTGGCTTTCAGCTTTTCGGCGCCGGTCATCACCAGGCGCAGAGTCTTGAAGTCCTCGGCCTTGGCCCGGCGCAGGTAGGCCATGAGGAAAGTGGGTGTGGCAATAAGCAGGGTCGAACCCCGTTCCCGTACCACTTTGGCAATGGTCTCGCCGTCCAGCGGGTTGGTGTGGTAGGCAGCGGAAAAACCTGAGACCAGCGGCAGCCAGAGGGTGCCGGTGAAGCCCAAAGAATGGAAGAACGGCAGGGCCGAGCAGATGTTATCCCGCCGCGTGGCACGGAACACCATGCGCAGCGCCTCCAGGTTAGAAAGGATATTGTGATGGGTGAGCATGACCCCCTTGGGCTCGCCGGTGCTGCCGGAGGAGAAGATGACCGTGGCCAGGCGGTCGGCGTCAAACCCCTTTGGCCGGGCAAACAAGCGGAGCGGCATAAGGCGCGCGACCAGAAAGGCTCGGCGCTTGTCGCCGGCAGTGAGGCCAGCCAGCAACTCCTCCACATAGAGCGGGGCGGGGAACTCCGGCAGGGTGCCGAGCTTTTCGAGAAAAACCCGGGAGGTGATGACCGTGCTTATGCCGCACTGGGCCATGGCCGAGCGGATCCCCTCCTGGGAGGCAGTGTAGTTCAGATTCACGGGTACGGTGCCGTTCAGGGTCAGGGCGATGTTGACCAGTGCACCGCCAACTGTAGGCGGCAGACAGACCCCCACCATCTCGGGCAGTTCTCCCCCCTTTGGCAAAGGGGGGTCGGGGGGAATTTGGGCCGCAGATGAAATCCCCTGAAGTCCCCCTTTTTCAAAGGGGGACTTCAGAACTTCATCAAGCTTCCTTGCTAACGCCACAGCTGCGACCAACGCCTTCCCGTAGGAGAGCTCCCGGCCACCGGTGTCGCTCATGGCGGTGCGGCTCCAGTTCTCCCGGGCCGCCTTGGCAAACAGCTCTCCCAGGGGGCGGCGACGTTTTTTGCGGGCCTCGAACCAGGCACAGGAGAGCTCCATGACCGCTCTGCGCACGTCGTGGGCAGTACTGCCGGCTTGTAGCGGTTCCCCGAACAGGACCGTCACCCGGTACGGAAGAAGCGACGGAAAGCGGGAGAGGAGCTTGCCGTGAGCATAGGAGAGTATGCTCCCCCAGGCGCCGCCAATGTAAACCGGAATGATCGGAGTATCGCTACCGCGAACGATCCGCTCGAAGCCCCCCTTGAAGCGATTCAGCATGCCGTTGCGGGTAATGGCCCCCTCGGCGAAGATGCAGACCAGGTATCCGTCTTCCAGCGCCTGGCGGGAAGTGGCAATGAACTCCAGGAGCCCTTTCTTGCCGTCTTTCGTCGATACCGGGATGACCTGCATCAGTTTGCAGAGCTGTTTCAGGAGCGGCGTATTGTAGATCTCACGCTCCATGACGAAGCGGATCCGCCGCTGCTGGGTTGCGATCAGCAGCAGGGCATCGAGCCAGGAGACATGGTTGGCCACCAGCAGGGCCGGACCGTCGGAGGGCACCTGATGTTCGCCGATGATATCGAGACGGTAGAAAAAGCGCATGGCTGCCAGCGCCAGGAAGCGGAGGAGGAAATCCGGCAGCACGATCAGGGTAATCAGAGACAGAACCAGCGTCGTTACACCAAGAACGGTAAAAGCGCCCCCGGGGGAGACCCCCATGGGTCCGGCAAGCAGCCAGAGAAGCGCCGAAGCGAGCAGCGCCCCGACCCAGCTGAGGAAAGACGACGCAGCAAGTATCGAGCCGCGGTGCTCTGCCGGTGACCGGAGCTGAATAAAGGCCTGGAGCGGCACGATGAACAGGCCGGCACTGACCCCGAACAGGACAATTAGAGCGAGGACCGTGGGAAGATGAGGCGGGGCTGCGTGGAGAGCAAAGGAGGCCACGGTGAGCCCGGCTGCACCAACCGGCACCACTCCGAATTCGACGGTGCGGCCGGAAAGACGGCCGGCAAGCAGAGAACCGGCGCCGATACCGACCGCGGCTGCCACGAACAGGTAGCCGCTGTGAGCTTCGGACAGGCCGAGATAACGCATGCCATAGGGGAGCAGGTTTAGCTGGCAGAAGGCGCCGACGAAGAGGAAATAGGCAGCGCCGATCACCGCCAGCAGCAGGTAGCCGTCGTGGCGCAGGCCGTGCAGGGTACGCCAGTAGACCAGCGGCGACCAGACAAGGGGCTGATCAGAAGCAACAGCCGGAGTTGCCGGGAGTTTGCGGGCAATGGTCAAGCCGATTACCGCGATAACTATTCCGGTCAACAGCGCCACGCCGTGACGGCCGCCAGACAGCTGCAGCAGGAACGGCGCCAGGGCCGTACCAAGGACTATGGCCATATAGGAAGCCATCTCCAGCAGGCTGTTGGCACCGGAGAGCTGCTCCCGCCCCACCAGCTCCGGCACCACGCCATATTTGGCCGGGGCAAACAGGGCGCTGTGCGTGCCAAGAAGAAAAACGACGCCATAGAGAATCGGTTGGGAATTGAGCCACAAACCGGCCACGGCCAGCAGGGCGATCCCCATCTCCAGAGTTTTTACCGCCACGATGATGCTTCGCTTGGGGAGCCGGTCGGCCAACGACCCTGCCAGTGCGGAAAAGAGGAGGAACGGCAGGACAAAGGCGGCGCTGCCGATGGCCGCGATGGTGGCGGCCCGCTCCTGGCCGTATTGACTCACCAGGTAGAAGACGATGAGCAGCTTGATCAGGTTGTCGTTCAGCGCCCCACAGGCCTGGGCCAGGTTGAGCCATTTAAACGCTGCCGGAAGAGCCGGAGTACTGTTGGCGGTCATGATTTTCTCCATTTATCGGAATGAGTCAGTCTGAGAATATCGGCCGCCCGGGTGAGTACCGGCTCCGGCAGCCCCAGGGCCAGGTTCAACTCCACGTCCCGGTCCCAAAGGTTGGCAATGGCGGCCAGGCGGCGGGTTTCCCTCAAACCGAGGGAAAACAGCTGGAGCCAGGGCGTAGCCAATCCGGTTTCAGGTAGCGGCATGTCGGTGCCGTAGAGGAGCCGGTCGTGAAGTTCGGGATGGTGCAGCACCTTCTGCAGATGACCGAGACGGTTGGCCAGGGTCAGGGCCGAAATATCCGCGTAGAGATTGGGATATTCCCGACAGAGGCGCAGAAAGCGGTCATGGTTCTGTTCGCCGTGATTTTTGCCATTGCTCGCGGCATGGGCAGCAATCACCGTCACTCCCAGGGAGAGCGGCAGCCGAAGCCTTTCCGGATCCCCCAGTTCGTCCCGTGTCAGGGTAAAAGAGCTTTCCGCGCCGGTGTGGGTAAGCAGCGGCAACCCCAGCGCCTTAAGCTTCAGATAGAAGGGGATCAGCCTTTCATCAGCCGGATCGATATGCTGGATTGAGGGAAGCCACTTGACCAGCACTGCCCCGTCGATGGCCGCTTTGTCCAGTCGCTGGAGGGCATCGCCACGGTACGGGTTGATGCTTGCTCCGAAGAGCAGGTTCGGGTAGAGGCCCGTTTCAGCGACCACGAACTCGTTAGGAATGTAGATCTCGGTTCTTGCCTTGTCCAGCTCTCCATTCTCATCCACCA
Organism: Geobacteraceae bacterium; assembly: GCA_041500085.1. Lineage (GTDB taxonomy): Bacteria > Desulfobacterota > Desulfuromonadia > Geobacterales > DSM-12255 > VEOV01. Next base: position 39,865 of record JBGQLM010000010.1, on the reverse strand, counting down.
CGCCGTCCATCGCCAGAACCACCGCTGCGGCAACACGCCGGGAACCGGCCAGTTTTTCCGAGAGACGCTGCAGGATCAGGCGGTCCCCCTCCTTCTGCAACTCCTTTTCCGTAACACCGAATGACTTGAGGTAGACTCGGTACTTCCAGCTCTGCCTCAGCGCCGTGGAGACGAAGCAGCCGCTCCCTCCGGCACCAATGCCGGCGGTGTGACAGTGGATGTCGATGACTCTTTTTTCGGTTTCCATGGCCTCGGTTCCCCTGCCGGAAAGACACAGCAGCAATATGGCAGCAACAACGATACAAATCGAGTTCATCGGTCAGTCCCCTTCTCTGGCGAGCTTTTCAATCATTCACATGATCGATGGCTCTGCTATTACAGGTAACGTGCCGATGTTTTCGCTTCCACCAAACGCACTGAAATATCGGCTGTTTTCAGCCGGCAACAGCCCTGGCCCTGAAGCTCCGAATGACATGTTGACATTATTTGCATGTCATATATACATTTAATGCATGAAAAATCAAACAACAACAAAAGAAGACTGGACCTTTCTGGAGACCGTGGCACGCGCCGCCTTCGCCAACCCTTTCGGCGAGACCAGGGACGATCTCGACCTGATCATCAGTGGCTCTGCTCCCGGATCGACCCCAGAGGAGATACTCGGCGCCCTGCTCAAACGCATCGGGGAACGTATTGTGGAGATGCGCAGGAATGGCAAAGCCGATCTGCGGCAGTACGAAGGGAGCCGGCAGGAAGTGCTCCGGTCCGTTTTTCTGTTCCATCTCTTTCACCGCCACATGGAGGATTTTGACCAGCTCATCCGGACCCAGGCAAATACCGGCGATACCCCTTGCAGGGTCACCTTTGCCAGGGAGGCCATGGCAGAGTTGACCGGTTTCGGTCTGAGCCAGCAGGAGGCGCTGCGCACCTTCTCCCTCTTCTACCAGCTGCGCCGGGCATTTTACTTCATCAAGAACGGCCTGGTCGGCAGCTCTCCCGCCATGAGGGCTCTCAGAAAGCACCTCTGGGACTGCGTCTTTACCCATGACATCCGCTGGTTCGAGTCACGCCTCTGGGACCGGATGGAGGATTTCTCCATCCTCCTCCTGGGAGAAACCGGTACCGGCAAGGGTGCTGCAGCAGCGGCAATCGGCCGCTCCGGCTTCATCCCCTTCGACCCGGACAAAAACTGTTTCAGCGAAAGCTTTACCCGCAATTTCGTCGCCATCAATCTTTCCCAGTATTCCGAAGGAGTGCTCGAATCAGAACTGTTCGGCCACAAAAAAGGCGCCTTTACCGGAGCCGTGGAGCACCATGATGGACTCTTCAGCCGCTGTGCCCCCAATGGTGTGATCTTCCTCGACGAAATCGGCGACATCAGCGTACCGGTACAGATCAAGCTGCTTCAGGTGCTGCAGGAGCGGATCTTCTTCCCGGTGGGAAGCCACGAGGCGAAGCGATTCAGCGGTCGGATCATCGCAGCTACCAATCGACCCCTTGATGAACTGATTGCCGACGGGAAATTCCGTGCCGACCTGTACTACCGCCTCTGCTCCGACGTCATCACCCTCCCCCCCCTGCGCCAGCGCCTTAGGGAAGAGCCGACGGAAATGGACAACCTCCTGGGAAGCATTCTCTCCCGCCTGGCAGGCAAAACCCCGGAGCGGGAACAGCAGCTTGTCAAAAAGGTTCTGAAGCGGGATCTTGGGCCGGATCATCCATGGCCCGGCAACGTACGCGAACTGGAACAGGCAGTGAAAAGGATCATCCTGACCGGTCATTACCAGGTAATGAAAAGCGATGCCAGGATGCTGGACGATGCGGACCGTCTGGCCAGAGGGATCAAGGAAGGGGTGCTCAGTGCCGAAAGCCTGATTACCGGCTATTGCGCACTGCTCTACAAGAGTCTGGGCAGCTACGAAGAGGTATCAAGGCGGACAGAACTTGACCGTCGTACGGTGAAGAAATACGTGCAGTTGGGGTCAGGCGCTTCTCCGCAGAAAGGCTGATTGTGCCGAAGCCGATCGTCTCATGACATGAAGGAACCGCTTCAAGTTCTGCCTCGGTTGCCGTAGGCATTAAGGACCGACGATAACATGGCAGATCAGGCACTGCTCCTTGGGGGGATGCCTTGGCGGCAGCCGCCTGGTTGCGGCGTTGTGGCAGTTCACGCACCCCTTCTCCACCGCTTCGCGCCTGTCACCACGGGCCAGGGCCTCGCGGAACGGCCGGTGCCGCTCATTGTCGGGGGTACTTTTGGGTTTATCCCGAAAGGAGTTCAGAACAAGAACCAGGAGCAGCACCCCCACAGCGGCAATAAAGCCCAGATCACGTTTACGCAGCGGCATTGAGAGTCCTTTTCATTTTAAATGCAATCAACTCATTTCGACCTGGCATCTTCCTCTGGCAGGCGGATATTGCAGATCCGGATTACACCGGTATACTTGTGGACAAGCTGCAAGGAGATTGCCTGTAATGGCAGGCTTAAGTCAAGGAGGTCATCGTGCGAATATTCATAATCACTCTGTTGCTTCTTATCATGTGCCCTTTAACAGGTACCGGCTTTGCCGATGAGAAATCTGACTGTCTAAACAACTGTACAAACGACAAACGTGCGAATGACATGTATTGCCCACCGGCTGGAGGATTCACTGACGAAGAACATAACCAGTGTGTAGATAACAGCACCACCCGATACAACTTTTGCGTAAATAAGTGTTCCCCTCCCGCTACCCCACCTGCAGACCAGCAATCCACTACAACTCCGCCACCTTCAAATCCACTTGATCAACCTGTAACTACTGATAAATAGGACCAGGCCAGGCAGTTATGAATGCTGAATTATGAAGCTTTCAGTTCGTCCAGAAACTGGGCACAGGAGATGCCGCTCTCTGAGCAGGTGATCGTAGACAGGGAACCTGTTGCGCAATTTCCCGTTTTAGACCGCCGCTGCAACAGCATATATCCCGTTTAGCGACTTATGTTCAGTTTATTACTTGACACATTGTTTCTTCTTGCTATTATTATAACATTCTAATTATATGGTGCCCCATGCCCATCATGCCTTTAAAAACCGATCATACCTGGCTTATCTGCTTTTCATATACTTTGGATGGCAAGAGCAGATTTGTTAAAGAGGAGTTTGCAGGGTCCATCAGGGAAGCCCTGTTTTATGAAGTACAGCTGCGGGATCTGGCAAAAGACGGCATTGATGTTGTCGCCAGACATACCTAGCCTCTCTCCCCCTGTCATGCCGTCAGCGGCATGCAGTCATCCATCTTATCTCCCACGCCATCAACTTGCTGTGATCTGCCTAATAGCGAAGATATTTGCTCTTGGATAAGTAGACTGTAAATTTCCTGTCGTCCTTGAGGATATGTTTTTTCAGCCACGCTGAGAGAAAAAGAATGATGTCGGTATTTACGTTTGGTGATCTTGAAAGGTAGTCCTGCATCAAGTCGGCTATTTGATTTTTGAAGTCGTTGTGTTTATCTATATGCGGCATTAGTCCTTTGTAACTGACTTCATTCATCAAATGTTCTTCTGCTCCGAAATGATAATCTGTGTAATCTGTAAGCTCTTGCAAAATTGTTTTCATCCCGGCTTTGTCGGCCGAGTACAGTAACAGATCGTAGGAGTTGTTCAGGAGTTCAATCAGCTTCCGATGATGTTCGTCTATCGGCTGAATTCCAAGTTCGTAAGTATGATCCCATTCAATTACATGCATCAGCCTTCCCGTAGTCTGTCATATGAGGGCATTTAGTTGGTCTTCCGGTTTCCTGAAATTGCGCATGAAATCTTAACCATTGATTTCCTCCGGCTGGATATACCTCTGCTACCTGTCCAAGCATATCGGAAACAGTTTGTTTATCCTTTCTGACAAATGAAAAGCTCACCAATGTTCTGTGAGCTTCTCTTTATCCAATCTTCCGGCATACCCTTTTCCGGCTATCCTGCCTCAGGATTCTACTTCAACTTATTTTCCCAGCAATGATTCGACATAATCGAACAACTTGGTTAAATCAACCGGTTTATGGAATATCCTGGTAAATTTTTCTTGTGCAAAACTTATATCTTGTTGAGATAGTCCTGTCAAAGCTATGACAGGTGTCGTGTTCCCATGCAGGTTCATGATATCTGTGGCTGATACTCCATTCAAACTAGGCATAATTAAATCTGTGATGACTACATCAAACTTTTTATCCGTGGCAACAGTCAGCAGATCTGCTCCATTAGTGACAGCTTCAACATCAAATCCTCGCTTGGTAAAGAGATTAATCAACGCTTCCCTTGAAGCCATCTGATCTTCTGCAATTAGAATCCGCTTTGGTGTCATGTGTATTCTCCACTGTTATTGCTTTAATGAAAACAGGTCACGCATCTTACCATAAAGTTCATCTCAAACACCAGATAAGCCATGCTTGTATTGCAATAAGATCATAACCACTATCAGCAACGAGTGAAGGCGGAATTTTTTTCAAATTCGGAGAACAACTTTATATGAGCTTTACACTCCGATCCGGAACGTAAGCCCTGCGTCTACCTCTGAAAGACACTTACGGGCTGACTTTCTCAAAGCCTTGTTTTCGTACATTCTCGCATCTGCCTGCTTAATCGCATCGGAAAACACTTCTTTAGATCCAGCTATTGTAGAACCCAGCGAAAATTGAAGTGCAAATTCCGGTTCAGATGCATTTACTTCATCGAGACTTGTATTGATACGACTTACAACAAACCGGAGTGCATCATAATTCGTTTCAGTCAGCAGAATGGTAAACTCGTCACCTCCTGTGCGAAAAACATAATCATCAGCCCTGAACACCCTCTTGAGAACATCAGAAGCCTTACATATCACCTTGTCGCCTGCTGCATGACCATAAGTATCGTTTGTCTTCTTCAGTCCATCCAGGTCGATAACGATTATACCTATCGGATATTGCCTGCCTTTCCCGAGTCTTTCCAACTGTGCCTCATAGGAGGCTCTGTTATAAAGCCCTGTAAGAACGTCATGCGTGCTGACATATTTGAGTTTCTCTTCATACATCTTGCGGTCAGTGATATTGCTGATAATTATAAGCACCTCATCATCACCATACTTCACGAACCGCAACTCCTGATGATGCTCTTCCGGCCAATCTGACACAACGATATCAAGCTTTTGCAACTCGCCGCTGCAGAGTGTATTGTCAAGGCAGTTCATGATGTCCGGCACAACTTCTTCGGGAAACATTTCCTTGATATGCTTACCGAAATCGACATTCATAACACCTTCCGACTCCAGTCGAAAATCCACAAGAACTCCATCATGCGAAATACGAAGTATTGTATCCGGCAGAGAATCAATGAGGGCCAGACTGTCTGTCTCGGATTTTCTTAACTCCACTTCTACCGCAACACGTCTTGCTATCTCCTTGAACATTGGCCTTGCCAACAGGTAATAAATGTCAACGAACAATATAATTATCAGAGTGACATCCTCCAGGAGTTCAAACAGTCCACCGTGTTGAGGATAAACTCTTCTGGCTGCAAATTCTGCCAGTTCCACAAATAGAAAGGTCGCTGCTATGACAACAAAAAGTCTTATGAGCAATACCCCTTTGCTCGGAGGAGGGCTTATCTCTCTTATATTCACATTTACGCTCCAAAGGATGATCAAAAGAGGCTATGCAAAATTGCACCGACACATATCGTTTACCAAACTGACTTTACCGTTCAGACATTTATCGCCTTGCAGCTTCATCAAATGTCCACCCCTGTCACGCCCGGCTCTCATTAAAACCAAGCATATATTATGCCCATAATCATTCCAAGGCATGATACAGAGCGGGTAATACTTCCAACTAAGTGACAATATTGGTCATTGTAACCATTGCATCACAGCTGCATGCATTGTCTCTAACATACGCAGACGAGTATTTATTTCTCTGCGATAATTATGCTCGTCAGTAGCTGCGAAATATGTCAGTGAGCTGCCAAATAACGGATTAATTATCACTATGATGAAATTTTTGCTCTCCTGGATTCCTGTCCAGGCAACCAATAATGTTATCAGGTCTGGAACATTGTGATTGTCACTGATCAATAAATGAGAAGCCCACCAAAAGTTCGGTGGGCTTCTTTTATTTTCTTTCCGGCTTCCTGCTCCGGATCCATGCTGTGTTCATCAATGCCTGGTCTTTGCGGTGGAGGAATGCCAACCATGCTGCCTCCCCTGCGGCGTCCAGTTCCTTGTTGTTTATTCAACTCTAGCACTCTGAACATTAAAATACAGGCTGTTGTTAATACTCTTACAGGCATATAATTAACAAGAAGCATATTGCCACGAGAGGTGAAATGTTAACCCGACCGAGGTGAGATATATGAAATGTGAATATGACGATGGTTTTAAGGTTGACTATTCAGGCTCACTGCGGATCAGCAAAGGTGAAGAAGTTAACCTTTATGTGAAGAAGAAATTGATACCGGCGAAAATCATGGGTGCCTTGCAATCCGCAGCACGGCGCAATAACTGTATCGAACTGAGGAATGCCGCTTGTATACTGACTGACACGATACAATGTACATTCGGGGATAAATAAGAGAGGCTGGGCAATATGCCCGGCCTCTCTTGTTACAAAGAATCGACTCGCTAATCGCCAGCACAGACTTTTTCTATTCCCGAAATAGCAGGGCTCATCAACTGAGCAGTTGACACCTCGGTAACGTAGGACTTCTTTATTATGGCAAGAACATCTGTAAACAGCTCGATAGATTCATAATCTGTTGCTCCCTGACAAGGCACGGCAAGCAAAATAGTCACACTGAGAACTAAAGCTGAATTTAATATTTGAGACATATATCGTTTCATAAATCCTCCGGACCTGCTTAAGCTTACTTTTATCAAAACATTTCATTCAACCGTTATTCCCCAATCTGTATCATCTGATCCGTTATCTCGGTAAAGGCCACATCATGGCTGATCAGGAAGAGCTGATCGTACCAGTGCTCGGTCACCTCTTCGCGGCCGACATCGATGGCGCGGAAGGCATGGGCAAGATTCTCCCGGCGGGCCGCATCGAGGTTCGAGGTCGGCTCGTCGAAGAAGGCGATCCGGGCACCGATAGTCTGCAACAGCGCCAGCCGCAGGGCAACGACGGCGCTCATGGTCTGTCCGCCGGATAACTGGTCGTCGCTCCGTTCCCGCAAGGCTCCGTCCTGCATGTCCTTCAGCACGATCTGGTAGTTGTCGCCCCAGTAAAGCTCTTCGTCTGTCTCTGAAATCGTCCGGTAGATCCGGTCGGCCCGGAGACTGATCTCTTCGCGGAAGCGTTCGGAGAGCTGTGCGGAAACGTTCTTAAAGACCTGGTTCCTGAGGAACTTAACCAGCTTCTCCTTTTCCTCATATGATTTAATTTCCATCTGTTTAACTGCAATATATTCCTGCACTAGTTTTAGTTGTGTAATCTCAGTTTCCAGCCGTTCAGCGTTGCGTCGAGAGTCAACAATCTGCTGGCGCAGAGTGGCAACCTCAGCAAGTAGTTGCTCCTTTTCCTGGCGTGCAGAGTGCAGCAGTTCGGGCTGGAAGCCTTGCTTCCTGTTGTCCAGCTCGGCCTGTTTGGCTTTAAAATCAGCGGTCACTGTCGCCAGTGTTTGTTGCAGTTTTTGTAGATGCTGCTGGCGGCTGTCAAGATCCTGGGCAACGTTCAGGTTGGCGGTGTAAGCATCCCGTGCCGGCTGATGCTGCTGCCGCTCCTGTTCGGCCTTGGCAATTGAGGCGTCAAGGTCGGCAAACGTCTTTAAATCATCCTTGCGGGCTGTTACCAGTCTTGCAGCATCGGTCTGCCGCTTTGTTAACCCCTCAAGATCTGCCGACCGTTCCCGGTTCTTATTACGGCGTTCCTCAAGAGCTTTTACCTGTTTGTCCAATTCCTGCAGACGGATGGTGCGACTATTGAGCTCCTTCTCTGCTGCTTCGGCATCTTTCAGTTGCAGGGCAAGCTGCTTGAGCTTCTCGTCCAGCTTGCCTGTCATGCTATCCAGATCAGCAATCCGGGTTACGAAAACATCAGTTGGAGATGTGCTGCCCCCGGTAATTTTGCACTTCTCCTGAAAGAAAGGACAGACCCCTTCAGCGAGTTTCTCCTTCCCTTCCTGAAAGTTTTCCCGGCGAGCGCCCAGCTGGGAGCGCTCCCCTTTCAGCAGATCGACTTCCTTGCGTATCTCGGACAGACGGCTCACCCGGGCTGTCAGCTGCGGGTCAGACTGCAGCTCCAGGCGGGCTACGGTCAGTTTATCCTGATCAATTACCAGTTGCGTGTCGATTTTCCCGACCTCGGTCCGTTCATGTTCCAGCTTCTGCGATAAGGTCAGTGCCTGCTTTTCCAGCCCGGCAATATCCTGCTCGACAGTGCGGCGCTGCTGCTCTTTCGTCCGCAGTTCAACAAGGCGCGCCTCCACTTTGTCAAAGGCCTCCTTGCCTGCCTTTGATGCAGCTACAATCTTCAGCGCCTGCCGGCTTTCCTCTATCCGAAGATTCTGTTCGTCGATCATGCCGGCACCGGTCTTTATCCGGTCTCCCAGCCGTTGCAGCTCACTCCCTAATGCAGTGATGGCCTTTTCAATAGTTTCCATCTCCGCCAGACGCTTCACCATCTCCGCCAGTGAATTGTCCTTGGTTTTCACGTCCTTCTGCCGCAGGACAAGATTGTTGCCGATTGTTGCCAGTTCTGAGACTTTGTCAGGCAGCACAGCCAACTGTTCCTGCTTGCCCGCCACCTCTACCTCGAGAATCTTTATTTTCTCCAGTACTGCGTTAAGCAGCGATATGGTCCCCTTTTGGGTCTTGTTCCAGGCATCAATACCGAGGATCTTGTCAAAAGCCTCCTTTCGACTGGTCGGCTGCTTGATGATAAAAGGGCCAAGGAACTCGTTCTGAAAGGGACCGACCACCAGCTTGAACTGTTCTGCCAGCGGTCTGCCGTTATTGAGGTCAAGCAGCTCGGCAATGCGCGCCTCGGTCTCTTCGATCCGGGCATGCTCTTCCACTTCAAAAGAGCCGCCGCTTTCTTTATACAGCAGCCATTTGGTGGGAGTGCCGACAGTGCGGCTTACCTGCCAGGTTTCATCAGCAGCCGTTCGGAAGATCACTGAAATTTCGCCGCGCTTGGTGCCGATGGTGAGAAAGCGTTCCACGTTGGAGACGAAGTCGCGGGCATCAACACCGAACAGGGCATAACCGATCGCCTCGAAGACTGTACTCTTGCCGACGCCATTCGGACCGGAGAGGACATTTATGCCGGAAGAGAAGGATAGCCGGGTGTCGCGGTGGGACTTGATGTTCTTAAGATGAATGGAGAGTATCTGCATGGCTATGACTCGCGGGAGAGCAGGCCCAGCAGCTCTTCCCCCTCCCCGTCTCCCTTCATCACCTGATCGCGGATCGCCAGAGCCAGATTCACCAGTTCATCCTTGCGCTCTTTATAAACACTGTTGGCAGAAATCAGTTCTCCAAGAACATCACGCTCGATCTCGGCCAGGCTCCGCTTTTCATCGTCCCCTTCTCCGCTGCGGGTAATCAGGGAGAGATGGTTCTTGATCTCCACATGGAGCGGATTACAGATCTCATCCAGGGCTAAACGCAGTCGTTCCCGTCCCAGCTCAAAGGGGTGAAAGGCAACCCGGCCGATCAGTTTCACTTCAAGGAGTGGTCGGCGCTTGTCTTCTGTTTGGGGAAGTTTCTCCGTAATCTGCCGCCGGAAGCTCCCCAGTGCATCATCTGAATTCTCAGCCCCTTCAAGACTGATCGTCGTCACCAGCATGGGTCGGGGTGAAGTGGTGCGGAACTCGTGCTTATATTGGCCGTCTTCCACGGTTACAAGGTAGTATCCCTTGTCGTACCTCTCTTCACCGAAGTTGACGCACTCGGGAGAACCGGGGTTGTAGGCATAGGGGCGGCCTGCTGCATTCTGGATGGTATAGGGTTTGTGGCCATGACCGAGGGCGATGTAGTCGAAGGTTTCTGCCAGCGGCAGCGCCTCTTCCGGCTTCATGTTGCCGATCTCCACCGGGGAAAAGGTCCAGACGCCGACATGAAAGAGGAGGATGTTATTCCTGGTGGTTACCGCCTCGCAGATCCGCTCGACGTGATTGCCTGCCTGGGTGCCGATGTAGCCGAGGCCGTAGATGTTCAGCCCCTTGATTTCGATATGCCCGCCGCTGCCGGTTGCGGGATCGAACGGCTCGAACCGGTAGCCGCCGCTTTCGGTACGGGTAGGACGGAGGAGCTGGATATAGCCCATCTGAGACAACGCCTCCATCCAGGAGATACTGTCACGACGATGAATCCAGTCGTGGTTCCCCTCCACGGCGATACAGGGGATATTGGCATCCTTCAGCGGTTGCAGGGTCTCGATGGTACGGGCAAAGGTGCGGGGGAGGATCTGGCCGGTATGAAAGAGGTCGCCGGCAATGAGGACGAAATCGATCTTCTGGGCGACGGCGTCGGCCACGATGCTGCCGAGCGCACGAAAGAAGTCTTCATAGCGTTCTGCTTCATCAACAGAGGTGCGGTAGGTTTTGCCGAGGTGGATGTCGGCGGTGTGTAGGAAACGGATTGTCATGTGAACTGATCTGCTCCCGAATCAGGGTTTGAATCGCTCTTGATGCCGATTTTTAGGGAGCGCTGTTCTTTCATGGTATTGAGATCACATTCAGCAGACATTGGCGGTGAGGTGATCCAACTGCTCATTCAGCCAGCTGTTGATACTCTCGCCGGACTGCTTGGCCGCCACGTACACCTTGCGGTGCAGGTCAGGAGTCAGGCGTAGCATGAACTTGCCGGTGAACGGTTTTTCCGGTGCCTGGCCAAGCTGGACGCAAAAGTCTAGATAATCGTCCACAGAGTCGCGGAAAGCCTGCTTAATCTCGTCAACCGTCTTACCCTGAAAAGTAATCACATCGCGCAGACCGATAACCTCGCCGTGGAAGATTTCCGCCTCATCGTCATAGTCAACTTTGCCTGAATACCCTTTGAACTGCATCATGGCCGTATACCTCCTTCTTGCAGAAAACGGCGTACTGATTTCACCGCACCTTTATCGGTTTCTTTTTGTGGATGAGGCCGGTGAAAAACAGCCTTGATTCCATTCAGCAGAAACCTGACACGGGAGCCGCTTCCCTCGAATCGTTCCGCACCAAGCGCCATAAGCAGCGCCTCAATGTCATCCCAGACTATACTGAACTTCACAGGGTCATGGAATATTTCTTTCAGCGTCTTACGGTGCTTGCTGGTCATATAAATTTAGTATCACTTTCTGATATCTTTGTAAATGGTTTCGTTGGCTAAACATAAGGCGAAGTGGCATGTGGTTCAATAGAATGTCCAACCCTCCACCAGCTTCCGTCCCGGCGGCAGAAACCAGATCCAACCAGCCTCACGCACCAAAAGTAGGCGCCTCTAGGCGACGACGCGACGAAAAGCTTAAACTCTGAAAGACGCCTGGAGAATATATCGGCAGACACTTTCAACCGGCGACAATTTGTCACCGGCTGCTTGCTGCCTGTCTCTCTCTTTCACAGTTACTTCGGCTTAACATTAGACGTTTTTTCGGCTAGTTATCCACTTTTTGCAACTCATTTTCAACCAGCCCCCCTCATGAGCTGCAAACCGGCAAAAAATGTTTTTTTAGTGTATGCAATCTTTACTATTGACACTATATTTCAGGTAGTTATAAGACCTGCCTCTTTATTGTGCGTAGCGGAAAAGTAGCCACAATCAGAAGGTTTTTTTGTATCTTATCCACAGACAGCGTCAACTTATCAACAGCTGTCTGTGGACGGTCAATTTCATTATAAATCACCTATTAAATCCAAACATTTTTAACCTTAACACATCTCCGTCCAGATATCCCCGGTTCAACAAGATAGCAACCATCAGGGGGACAACGTGCACTGACCACAGAAATCACTGTACAGGTCAAATTTGAAGCCCTGACCTCTGGTTACGGCCAGTGGAACAGGCTCCGGATATTATTTACTTGAGAGCTCTTGCCGGGAGAGATACTGGCCGGACAGCAGATAAAGAAAAAGCCCTGATTTCTCAAGGCTTTCTGGACAACTTTGGACTACATGAGTTTGTTTGGTGGTGCCCGGAACCGGAATCGAACCGGTACAGCCTTGCGGCCGAGGGATTTTAAGTCCCTTGCGTCTACCAATTCCGCCATCCGGGCCTGCAGGAGACATCTTCGGGAGCTAGAGAGTGTTAACCCTCTCGCGCAGCTCCTTGCCGGTCTTGAAAAACGGCGTCTTCTTGGAGGGGATACGGACGACATCGCCGTTCTTGGGATTTCTTGCCTCGCGCGATTCCCGCTCGCGGACGGTAAAGCTGCCGAAACCCCTGATCTCGACCTTGTCGCCTTCCTTCAAAGCTCTTGCCATTGAATCGAATATTATATTAATGACGAGCTCGGACTCTTTACGGTTCAGAAATCCGTTTGTCTCCATGATCTTTTCCACAAGTTCACTCTTGGTCATCATCTACCCCTGTCAAATTCGTTATTACGGAGATGCCGGCTGCCTGGGACTTCAGTTCTTGTTCTGTTCGCTCTTGTTGAATATTTCGCCCAGGCTTGAGAATGATTCGTTCTGGCCGCCCATATACCCCTTAAGCTCCTCTTTCTCGATGGCAGCCTGAAGAGCTTTCAGGGAAAGCGCTATCTTGCGGTCATGAGTATCAACGGAGAGGACGACTGCTTCCAGCTCTGTGCCGACAGTCGTGAACTCTTTTGCCGATGCGACCTTTTCCTGAGACAGTTCAGACACATGGATAAGCCCTTCGATCCCGTCCTCGATCTCCATGAACACACCGAAATCCATGAGGGAAGTTACTTTCCCCTTGACTCTCGTACCGGCCTTGTATTTTTCAGGAACAAGAGTCCACGGGTCCGGAAGAAGCTGTTTGACACCCAGGGAGAGACGCTCGTTGGCAGGATCGACATTGAGCACGACCGCCTGAATGGTCTGGCCCTTGGTAAAGACCTCGCTCGGATTCTTGATTCTCTTGGTCCAGGAGATGTCGGAAACATGGACAAGACCGTCGATGCCGTCTTCGACCCCGATGAAGGCGCCGAAATCGGTAATATTCTTGATCTGTCCCTCAAGTTTCGTCCCGGCCGGGTAGCGCTCCTCGAGAAGCAGCCACGGATTCTCTTCGGTCTGCTTGAGACCGAGGGAGATCCGGCGGTTACCCGGATCGATGCCGAGGATGACCGTTTCAACGGTGTCCCCTGCCTTGAGTATTTCGGAAGGATGCCGGACGCGCTTGGTCCAGGACATCTCGGATACGTGGATGAGGCCTTCGACGCCGTCTTCGAGAGCGATGAATGCACCGTACTCCATGAGACTGACGACTCTTCCGCTAACCCGGTCGCCAACGGCGAATTTCCCTTCCACGGTCAGCCAGGGATCCGGCTGGGTCTGCTTCATGCCGAGAGAGATCTTACCTTTGGTGTTGTCATACTTGAGCACTTTGACAGTGATCTTCTCGCCGACCTTGATCTTCTCGGAAGGGTGATTGAGCTTGCCCCAGGACATGTCGGTAATGTGCAGCAGACCGTCAACACCACCCACATCGACAAATGCACCGTAATCGGTCAGATTCTTGACAATACCTTCGAGAACCTGCCCTTCTTCCAGAGTGGTAAGCGTCTGGTCCCGCACCTGCCCGCGCTCTTCTTCGAGGATCGCACGACGGGAAAGAACAACATTGCCGCGCTTGCGGTTCAGCTTCAGGATCCGGAAAGAACAGGTCTGCCCGAGATAACGGTCGAGATTGCCGCCGGGACGAAGGTCAACCTGGGATGCCGGAAGAAATGCCGGGAGTCCGATATCGACAGTAAGCCCGCCCTTGACCTTCCCGACTATCTTGCCTTCGATAAGACCACCCTCACCACCGGCCGCAGCTACATTGTCCCAGCCGATGAGCTGCTCGGCCTTGCGCTTGGAAAGAATAAGATGTCCCTTCGCATTTTCACCGCGCTGAAACAGAACCTTGACCTTGTCACCGGGCTGGACGGTTACGACTCCGTCTTCGTCCATGAACTCTTCGACATACACACACCCCTCGGATTTGTAGCCGACATCTATCATTACAAAATCCTGGGTAATCTGGACTACTGTCCCTTCAACGACTTCACCGGCACGAGGCTGATTCAGGCTGTCCTGAAACATCTCTGCAAACTCTCCGCCCGAAGTTTCATGCTCATCATCCATATCCTTGAAGCGCTTTATCGGCGCGTCATTTCTTCTCTGTTGCTTTGAGTCCGCTGTCATCAATCACTACCCCCTGGCTATTCGTCTTCAGAATTTTCCTAAACTATCAACAAAATAGTAAAAGTTCAATCTTTTTTGTCCCCGCCGATAGCTTTGATCCGCTCGATAACCTCATCTATCAGCCACTTGGGAGTTGACGCCCCGGCGGTTATCCCGACCGACTTCATGCCGACAAACCACTCCTCGGACAGCTGGTCTGCCGTCTCGACATGATGGGTATTGGGCTGCAACTCAAGGCATATCTCGGCCAGCCTGCGTGTATTGGCGCTGTTGTACCCGCCGATCACCACCATGCAGTCAACCTTCCTTGCCAGGATTTTTGCCTCGTCCTGCCGCACCGAAGTTGCATCGCAGATCGTATTGAAAACCCGCAATTCCTGGACCTTGGCAAGACATACTTCAACAACCGCCTCCAGTGTTTCGTACGATTGCGTTGTCTGGGCAACGACACCGAGGCTTTTCATCGTCGGAAGAGATCTTGCCTCTTCAGCCGAAGCAACGATAGTTACCGGCCGGCTCGCATACGATACAATCCCTTCGACTTCCGGATGGTCCCTGTCGCCGACTACCAGAACTTCGTACCCTTCATCGGAAAGCAGCTGCACATAACTCTGGGCCTTTCTGACAAAAGGACAGGTTGCATCGACCACTTCGAGACCCTTTTCATGGGCCTCCTTCATCTCGGTCGAGGTCACTCCGTGCGAACGAAGGATTATCCGCCCGTTTTCGAGCTGGGACAGGTTATTGACGACGCGGACACCCTGCTCTTCCAGCCTCTGCACGACCTGGGGAGAGTGAATGATCGGTCCCAGGGTGGAGGTCGGGATACCGTCCGCAGCCTTCTCGAATGCCAGCAGAGTCGCCCTCTTGACCCCGAAACAGAACCCTGCATGCTTTGCGATAATTATGTTCATGCCTTTTACCGATTCTCCCTTGCGCAGACCAGACTTTCCATCGTCGACAGAACAGCTTCCGGGGTAAGATCGGTAGTATCTATCACGACTGCGTCATCCGCAAGGCGAAGCGGCGCGATCTCCCGGTTCAGATCCTGCCGGTCGCGCTGCTGGACTTCGGCGATTGTCTGCTGAAGAGAAACATCCTCGCCTTTTTCCTTCAGCTCTTCATAGCGCCTTCTGCCGCGCTCTTCGGCCGATGCGGTCAGGTAGAACTTCACCTGGGCCTCCGGAAAAACGACCGTGCCGATATCACGCCCCTCGAGAACGACCCCTCCACGGGCACCCATTCTCTGCTGCAGAAGGAGAAGATGCCTGCGTACCGAGGGCATGGCAGCAATCTTCGAGGTAAGGAGGCTGATCCCGGGAGTTCTGATATCTCTTGTAACATCTTCACCATTGGCCATGACACGGCTCTTTCCGCCGGAAAAGTCGAACTCGATGGAGAGTCGGCTGCAGAGAGAGTCCAGAGCGGTATCATCATCCGGATCGATTCCCAGCCGGGAAACAAACAGGGCGACAGTCCGGAACATGGCACCGGTATCGATGTGGATATAGCCGAGACGGTCTGCCAGCGCCTTTGTCACACTGCTCTTGCCGGCGCCTGAAGGGCCGTCGATGGCAACGATAAGTTTGTGTCTGCCTCTGGTCTCACAACTGCTCATCTGACCGAGACCTGTTCGAGCAGCCGGCTAAAGGTCGGGAAAGAGGTGGCGATGCAGCCGGTATCAATGACCGTGCACTCACCATCCGCTACCAGGGACGCGATCAGCATCGACATGGCGATCCTGTGATCCCCCTGGCTGTCCGCCCGGAAAGCAGTGAAACCGTTCGCTCCGTACACGGTCATGCCGTCATCGGCCTCATCGACCCTGATCCCGGCAAGCCGCAGATTGTCGGCCATCGCCTTGATCCGGTCCGTCTCCTTGACCCTCAGCTCCCGCGCGTCCCTGACCACGGTTTTCCCCTCTGCCGTCGCTGCTGCAACGGCAATGACCGGAAACTCGTCAATGGCACGCGGCACGAGATCGCCGGAGATCTCGATCCCCTTGAGCCGGGACGATCTGACGAGGATGTCGGCAACAGGCTCTCCGGACACCTCCCTGCTGTTCAGAAGCGAGATATCGCCCCCCATCATTTTCAGTATATCGAGAATCCCGGTTCGGGTGGGATTGATCCCGACCCCCTTGATCAGGATCTCCGAGTCCGGGACGATCAGCCCTGCCACCATGAAGAACGCTGCCGAGGAGATATCGCCGGGCACGGCGATCGTCTGACCGCTGAGCTCTCTCCCCCCCCTGATCGCTACGACTCTGCCGTCGGCCTCGATATCGGCACCGAAGTGCCTGAGCATCCGCTCCGAATGGTCCCGGGACAGGTGCGGTTCGGTCACCCTGGTCTCGCCTTCGGCATACAGACCGGCCAGCAGGATCGCCGATTTTACCTGGGCGCTCGAAACAGGAGATTCATAGGAAATCCCTTTCAGCTTTGACCCGGTGATGGCGAGCGGGGCCTTTTCGCCTCCGGCGCGGCCGGCTATGGTCGCCCCCATTGCAGCCAGGGGTGTCACGACCCGTCTCATCGGCCTCTTGCGCAGATACCTGTCGCCGGTCAGGACCGAAAAGAAGGACTGCCCGGCAAGCAGACCGGTCAGGAGCCGGATCGAGGTCCCGGAGTTTCCGCAGTCCAACAGGTCCTCCGGCTCGGAAAGGCCGTGCAGACCACGCCCGTGAATCTTCAGGGTGGTGCCGTCATCCTCTATCTCTACCCCCATGGCCCGGAAGGCATTGAGGGTGGCCATATTGTCTTCA
Source organism: Geobacteraceae bacterium (assembly GCA_041500085.1). Classification (GTDB taxonomy): domain Bacteria; phylum Desulfobacterota; class Desulfuromonadia; order Geobacterales; family DSM-12255; genus VEOV01. The sequence goes on along the minus strand of JBGQLM010000010.1, from coordinate 22,794 downwards.
CCGCGCAGAAAGCCGGTAACGGTCGTAATCCCTTTTGCTATGGACCCGAGCATGATCGAACGGTGTGAAATGGACTTGTCACCCGGCACCGAGATCTCGCCCCGGACCGCCTTGACAGGATTTGTGCTGTAGCTCTCCGGTTTCATTTCCATTAACGGATACTCTCCCTGTGATTTTTGGATGATTCGAAAAACTTTTCCAGTCCCGCGGCATCGGATCTCTCTACCAGCGACCGGAGCTCCGCATAGGTGGCAGCGAAGAAATCCATCATCTCCAGAACTGCCGACCTGTTCTGGAGAGCTATGTCGCGCCACATGGCCGGGTCTGAAGAGGCGATCCTCGTAAAATCGCGAAAACCGCCTGCCGAGTACTTGAGGATGTTCTCGTCACAGCCGCCATACTCTCCGACGGCATTGACGAGACTGTAGGCCACCATATGGGGAAGATGCGAGACCGCGGCAAGCACCTTGTCATGCTTCCGGGGATCCATCAGCACGACCTCGCTCCCGGCGATTTCCCACATCTGCCTGACCCTCTCCAGGGCGGTCCGGTCGGAGCGGGGCGTAGGGGTAAGGATGCAGCGTTTCCCTTTGTACAGGGTCGAGAACGAAGCCTCGACTCCGGAATTCTCGGTCCCCGCAATCGGATGCCCGCCGATGAAATGTGCCCTGTCCGGGGTCAGCTCCTCGCAGCGGAGCGTGATCTCCTCCTTGACGCTCCCGCCGTCGGTCAGGATCGCTCCCGGTGCAAGCGCCGGCGCGATCTCCGCGACAATAGCGGGAATGGTGCAGACCGGCGTCGCGAGGAAGACCATGTCGGCATCAGCCACCCCTTTTTGCAGGTCGTGTTCGTACCGGTCGATAACCCCGAGTTCAACGGCTTTCCGGAGGTTCGCCTCCCCTCTCCCGATGCCGACGATCTCGCCGACTTCACCCTTTTCGCGCAGCACTCTGGCCAGGGAACCGCCGATCAGCCCGACACCTATGACAGCAAGACGATTGATAAGGGGCATTTACTCTCCTGAAACCTTCTATTCTATTCAGTTGATCCGTACCGGTGAGAGCCGTATCGAACGGAAACAGCCGGAGCCCATGGCCAGCAGTGGACAGGGCAACATGCCGACCAATCTTCTCCGCCTTCGATCAAGTCATTAATCGGTGCAAAAGCGGAGGCGTTGCAGTGAGAGACGGTTTTCACTGCAACCTGAATCCGTGCCGGAGAGAGCCGTATCGAACGGAAACAGCCGGGGCCCTGGGGCCGGTCATGAATAAAGGCAATATACTGGCAATCTTTTCAGCCTGCGATCAAGTCACCGAAAGCGCAAGGGCAGAGGCGTTGCAGTGAGAGACGGCTCTCACCGGCACGGATTCAAACTCCAGCAAACGAAGAAGTTTACTTCGATCTCGGGTAGGAACCCAATAATTTCACAAACTGGCAGTACCCTTTCAGCTCCTGCACCGCTTCCGCCACAACCGGATCCGAGATATGACCGACCAGGTCGAGGAAGAAGATGTACTCCCACGCCTTCTTCTTCATCGGCCTCGACTCTATCTTGCAGAGGTTTACCCCCCGACCGGCGAACGGCTCCAGCATCCGGTAGAGGATGCCCGGTTCGTCCTTGACCGCGAACATGAGCGATGTCTTGTCATCCCCGCTGGCTTCCGTCTGCTTCTTGCCGATCACCAGGAAGCGTGTGAAGTTGTTGACTTGATCCTCGATCCGCTCCCTGACTACTTTCAGATCGTACACAGAAGCAGCGTACTCACTCGCAATGGCGGCAGCTGAGTAGTCCTCGCTGACAATCTGGGCAGCCATGGTCGTCGAAGCGACATCAACCACCGGGATATGCGGCAGGTTTTCCTCAAGCCAGTTGCGGCACTGCGCCAGAGGCTGCGGATGGGAATAGACCTTCTTGATATCCTCCATCCGGCCGGTTTTCGAGAGGAGGTAGTGGGAGACTTCCAGCAGGATCTCCGACTGGATCTTCAGCTCGCTCTCCATGAACATGTCGAGCGTATGGGAAATTACCCCTTCGGTGGAGTTTTCCACCGGAACTACGCCGTAGAGCGCACGGTCTTTTTCGACCTCCTCGAACACGGCCGGGATCGATTTCTGCGGGACGAGCTCGGCGGAAAGGCCGAACTGCTCCATGGTGGCAAGGTGGGAAAAAGTCGCTTTCGGGCCGAGAAAAGCCACCCGCATCGGCGCTTCAAGAGCCAGCGAAGCGGAGATGATCTCCCGGAACACGCTTCTTATAGCTTCATTCGGGAATGGCCCGGGGTTATTTGAGGAGAGGCGCTCGTAGATCTCACGTTCACGGTTGGGAACATGGAAATCCCGGCTCTGGGACTGCTTCAGCCGGCCCACCTGCATGACAAGTCGGGCCCGTTCATTCAGAAGCCCCATGATACGGTCATCGATCGAGTCGATGGAGCCGCGCAGTTCCGCGAGAGAAAGCTGTTTTTCCGGCATGCATGCCTCACAGGTGATGATTTGGGAGTAATAAAGGAAAGGCTGCTAATTTATAGCATCGGCGGAGAAAAGGCAATGGTTAGTAAGCGATGGTAGTGGGTCAGTTTGAAATTCGCCCATATTGAAATGCTTGAGCGTCTATGCTATGCTCAGACCATGAAAAAGATAAAGGGAAAACATTTAGACTTCTGCCAGATCGCCCACGCTGTTGTTGAAGCTGCAACAGATGAAAGCGAACCGATTCAGCCACCTGATACAAGAAATCCCCATGCTGTAGCATTGGGGACTCTTGGAGGGCAAAAGGGCGGTAAGGCCAGGGCTGAGAAGCTGTCACCTGAGAAGCGAAAAGAGATTGCTCAAAAGGCGGCTCAAGCGAGGTGGAAGAAGTAACTTATTTAGCCTGCTAAAAGCACTTCTAGTTTATCAAGTAATTCAATATGTTTTCCCGTGGGTAAAGGGGCGATAGAGTAGTATCTCTTTTCCGAGAAAGGAACATTTAGCGCCCTTTCAAATCTAAATGCAGGGGGATTCCCCTTGCTTCTTGTTTGATCCGGAGTGAAATTGATGCCGCCAACCTCAAAGGTTTTTTCCTCTTCTACATTGCTTGATAAATATTTAGCAATTTCTTTGAATTTAGGATTTATCAATTCCAGGGTTTTGTCTGTCGTGACGAATAGCTCGCTAAGATAAACCCTTCGGCTGATTACTTGCCCATAATTAGATATTTTAAAAGTGTCATCGAATTTAGTTAAAACGTCTTCCAGAAAAGCATCTGCATGATCTGTAGATGATCTGCAATCTACAACAAAACCATCATCAAATATCGTAAAGTCAATACTGATAGGAAGACCTATATCAATCGAAAATTCGCCTTTCTCAAATTTTAGACCATCTTTTGGATTTAAAATTTCTTGTGGGGACGGTAGTTTGATGAATTTATATGTTTCCTGCAACATAGGAATAACGATTGGATGTAAATTTAATCCTCTGGGGTTAAGGTCAACTGTAGGGCCTAGCCAAATTGATCTTGCTGTCATGATTGATAGTAATTTCATTGATGGCTCCTTCTTTGCTGTAATAATGCGGCGCTAGATCCTTGTATATTATTAGCACTCAATGCATTTAGTGCTGAACTCTTTTCAGCTCGATCTCTTTTAAATTCGTTCATATCTGTTACCGGGGCTTTCTTAGGGCGATACATTTCATCAATAAAGCTTGATGATAATTCCGCTTTGGTTTCTTCTTTAAAGAAAGCGTCTTCTCCAAAACTAACCACATTTAATGTGTCTTGAGAAAGGTTAATATCCCATCGTACCAAATCACTAAACGGTACAAATTTGACCATCAAAGCAACGTCAAGGGCAGAAGCGATCCGCCTCAATGTCTTTATGCTCACATTTGAATTGTTTGGGTCTTCAAGTACGGATATTCTTTCCTGCTTCATATCGGCTTGCTCTCCTAGCTCCTTTTGAGTCCAAACCCTATTTTCACGTATTGTTTTTATTTGGGAAGCTACTCCATTAGTTATATGGGACACCACAAAGGAATCCCTGTAAACTTTATCCTTCAATCGTTCTATCAGTTTCTTCTTTCTACCATCGATATTCATCAACGCTCTCCTTATTCTCAAGAAAATATTTATAGCGTCTCTTGAAAGTATTCATATAATCCTTTGGGTTATAAACTGTCCCTTTTTTATAGGCCCCGACCAATAAAGTGAATTCTTTCCGTTCCGGACCAAAGCATCCAAATACTCGATATTCAATGTTTGCTGAATGGTCTTTTGCTCGAATTTCGTGGATACCTTCTGCCCCTTTTATTTTATCGAAAGCAGGTCTTGCCCATTGTTCCAGGACAACCAAATATCTAAGCCTTGTGTCTATTGTGTCTTGTGCTGTTATCGGCAATTTTTGCAACCAATCTTCGATAACGTTCTTACCGTTTTCGTCTTTGAAAGTCTTAAACTTCCATATATGGGTAGCATATAACATATTTATTATATATCCAATGTTATTTCTTGACGGCAATATAATATATTTATTATATTATTAATTATCTACTTGAAATAATGCGATAATATCTGAATTAGAAGATTTTACAAGTGGATTAATTTGAGCCAAATTGACTTATCGGTGAGCGTTATTTTAATTAATACGGATATAGTCTGAGCAATACAGATAGTTCAAGAGACTGTCAAACGGTATTTTACAAGAGTGTCTTCATTAACCGGAGGGCTTATGGGTGGAGACAGAGTGAGCTGCGAAGTATTTTGCTGGTTCACTTTGTCCGTTTCTTTGTGAAGCGCGTAGGATTAGCACTCCAGGGATCATCCGGCCAGGGATGGCGGGGGTAACGGCCTTTGAGCTCCTTTTTCACCTCCGGATAGACCTTGTCCCAGAAGCTGCGGAGGTCTCTCGTTACCTGCATCGGCCTGCCTGCCGGCGAAAGGAGGTGTATCAGCACCCTCTGCCTCCCGGCTGCGATTGCCGGCGTATCTGCAAGCCCGAACAGCTCCTGCAGTTTGACCGCCATCACCGGGCCGCCTTCGGCAACATAATCGAGCTTGATTCTAGATCCGGAAGGGGCCGCAATATGGGTCGGGGCAAACTCATCAAGCAGCTTCTCCTTTTTCCAGCCGGCCATCCCTTTCAGCAGCGGAAGGATATCCTGGACTCCCCCCCGCTCCGGGCGGTCGAGGAGGTGAAAAAGCTCCGGGAGCCACTCTGCAGCCGAGTCGACCAAGGCCTGGGTCGAGAGGTCGGGCCACTCCTGTTCCGGAAAGAGACTTTTCACAAGAAGCACTCTCGCCTGATACTGCAGCGCCTCCGGAGAGAACGAGAACATATCCAGAGTTCCGGTTTTCCCGATATGATTCAGATATGCCGCCCTGATATCGCCCGGTTCTGCCCGGTCCGGCCTGCTCCCGATGAGAAGCGCACCCAGGAACTCCTCTACTCTGGCAACGGCTTTTTTCACCCCTGCATCCCAGGAAACGCTGCGCCTTTTGTTTATCTCCCGGCTGAATAGCTCCCGCAGGTCGGCAGCAGCAATCTCTGCGCCCAGAAAGATCCTCCCTTCCCCGCTCTCCCCGCCGTCAACAGCTGCTGCAACAAGGAATGCGGGAGGCGACAGAACGCTCCCCTGCTCAAGCACCCCCCCTCTACCGTTGGCAAGGAGGTAACGGTTTGAGCCTGCCTCTCTCTGCATTGCAATCCTGTCGGGAAAGGCAGCGGCGACCAGGAGGCCCACTGCCCCGGGATCAGAGACCGGTACAGAACCGCTGATCCCTCCGATGCGCCTCAGTTGAGAAGCGGCGCGGTCAACTGCCCGGAGTGCGCCCTGATCGAGGGATTCCGGATCAACAGACTCTTTGGCTCGCCAGCCGGCAAGGGCCTCCAGCCGGCAGCCCAGGTCGAATGACCGGTAAAGGTTGCGCGCCCGGTCCGAACGGAAGATTTCACGCTCCGAGAGGATGGCGGCGAGATCAGCTGCTACGCCGCCGATGCCGAGATCGATACCGGTTACGAGGAGCCTGGCAAGGCGCGGATGGAGCGGGAGTTCGGCCATCCTTCTGCCGATGGCGGTTATCAGGAAGTTTTCATCGAGCGCTCCAAGGGTCACGAGGTTTCGCCTCGCATCGCTAACTGCCGGAGCGGGAGGTGAATCCAGCCAGCAGAGAGTGTCCGGATCACTGACCCCCCAAAGCGCAAGGCTCAGCATGAGCTCCGCCAGATCGGCGATCTGTATTTCAGGCGGGTTGTAAGGGATCAGACCTCTCTGTTCGTGCTCGGTCCAGAGCCGGTAGCAGACTCCCGGGGCCAGCCTCCCTGCCCGGCCGGCCCGTTGTGCGGCAGAAGCGGCTGAGATCCGCTCCGTAACCAGGCGGTTCAGGGACTTGGCAGGATCGAACCGGAGTCTCCGGCAATAGCCGCTGTCGATGACAACGGTTATCCCTTCTATCGTCAGGCTGGTCTCCGCAATATTGGTCGCAAGAACGACTTTCCGGTGCGCAGCAGGCCTGATGGCAGCCTCCTGCTCGGCAAAGGGCAGGTCTCCGTACAGCGGCGTCACGATGACACCTTTCAGTTCGGGTCTCTCCCTGAGAAGCGAGTGACAGCGGCGGATCTCCCCCGAACCCGGGAGGAAGACCAGGATATCCCCCTCTGTCTCCCTGACCGCCCTGCAGACCGCATCTGCGGTATTGGAGGTAAAATCCGTGCCTGCAGCAGGCGCATGAATCGTTTTTACCGGGAAAAGCGCTGCCCCGCAGGTGATCGACCTTGCCGCAGGAATGGCCTGCAAAAGCGGTGCAGGGTCGAGGGTCGCGGACATGATGAGGATCTTCAGGTCGCTTCTCAGCGACTTCTGAATATCCAGACAGAGAGCCAGAGCAGTGTCGGTTTGCAGACTTCTCTCATGGAACTCATCGAAAATGACGATTCCGACCTCCTCAAGGAGAGGGTCTTTCTGCATCCTGCGGATCAGGAGCCCTTCGGTCAGGACCTCAAGTCGGGTTCTTCCGGACACCTTACGCTCGAAACGTATTGCGTAGCCGACCGTTCCGCCTACAGGCTCTCCCATTTCCGAGGAGATCCATCGGGCCGAATTGATGGCGGCGAGTCGCCTGGGCTCAAGCATCACAATTTTTTTGCCGGAAAAAAGAGGGGATTGGAGCAATGCGGGGGGGACCCGGGTTGTCTTGCCGGAGCCGGGCGGAGCCTGCAGAATGACCGCAGGGGAGCTCTCCAGAGCCAGGATCAGTTCGGCAACGACATCATCCACAGGATACAGGGTCATGGTACCAGCTGTTGAAGATCCTCAAGGGTTATTGTTGAAAGGGAGTCCACCACCCTGTCGGCCGTGTGAAGCTCCGCAGCAGGATAGCTGTTCGTTACGGAAAGAACCTTGAGTCCGGCGCCTTTCGCAGAGCTTATGCCTGCAGGGGTGTCTTCTATTGCGACCGAGAGTTCGGGAAGGATCTGCTGCGAAGGGAAAAGTTGCTGCAGCTTCTGAATGGCGAGAAGGTAGCTGGCCGGATCCGGCTTGCTTGCGCTGACATCATCAGCGGTCACGATACAGTCGAAAGCGTCCGGTATGGAAAGCATCCCGAGGACAGGCTCTATATCCGACATGAGAGCACCGCTGCAAAGCGCCAGAGGGGTCTTGCCGGAGAGCTGCCTGATCAGGTCCACAGCACCGGAATAGGAATTAACCCCCTCGGCAGCGACTTCCTGAAACATGGTTGCTTTCGCAGCTATGAGCCGGGAGAGCAGTTCATCGTCAAGCTGGAGTCCGTGAGCCCTGAATGCCTCCCGGAAAGCATCCCGGTCATCGAACCCCATGTATCTTTCTACGTATTCGTCCCAGGTGAAGCCGGCCCCCAGCGGTTCCAGCAGCTTCTGGAAAGCTTTGCAGTGTAGGGGCTCGCTGTCCACGATGATGCCGTCGAAATCAAATACTACCGCTTTGAGCATTGCTACTCCGAAGTGGGAATTACCGGGTCTGCAGTCGGACATTGCCTCCGCTCGTGTGCAGGCCCTGTTTCTGTAATTCTAAGTTCATTTCGCTACAGCAGCCAGAGGTTCTGTGTACGTTCTCACCCTGCGGGTTCAAACAATATCTGCTGTGGACGCTCAATTTCACTAAGAATTACGACGAAACACGCCCTAAGCACTCTCTACGACAACATCCAACTGCCAGTCCAGAATTACTTGTTGAATTTGGCCTTCAAAAGGTCCGCAAACGTTCCCATCGTGGGGCTGCCTTCAGCTGCCTGCTGACGGAAGCTTGCCATATCTGCTTCAGCCTCTGCAGCGGCACGGACCGTCTCTGCCAGTGCCAGCGAAATCCGCTTGCTCTCGCGATCGATTCCTTCGATAAGCACTTCTACAGTCTCACCTTCTTTCAGGATTTCGCGCGGATGATTGATCCTTTTACCTTTGCCGATCTTCGAGATATGGAGCAGCCCGTCGACTCCGTCGGCAATGGTAACGAAAGCTCCGAACGCTGCGAGGCGGGAGACCATGCCGCTGTGAACAGAGCCGATCGGCAGGTTCTGCAGCATCGTATCCCACGGGTCAGGAAGAGTGTCCTTGAGACTGAAGGAGAACTTGTCATTCTCCCAGTCGATCGATTTGAGAACCACCGAGATCTCGTCACCGACTGAAAGGACGTCGGATACATCCTTGACCCTTTTCCAGCCGATCTCGGAAACAGGAAGAAGCCCTTCGATGCCGCCTGCCCGGACAAAGGCACCGAACTTCTGGATGGAGGTCACGGTGGCATTCATGATCATGCCGACCTGCAATGACTCTTTCAGAAGCTCCTTTTCCTGCTGTGCCTCTTCTTCCAGAATCGCACGGTGCGAGACGATCAGGTTACGTCCGCCTTCGGCATATTCGGTGATCATGAACTTGAGCTTCTTGCCGATGAAAACGGAACTGTCACTCACCCGACGCAGGGACATCTGGGAAAAAGGCGCAAAAGCCCGGTTCGAGCCGACCTTCACTTCAAATCCGCCCTTCACCTCCTTCTCGACAGTCCCTTCAACAGGTATGCCGGCCCGCCAGGCATCCTCGATGAGCGAGCGGTCGGCAGCGCCGATCCCGCCGATCTTCGTAGAGAACCTGAGCTCACCTTTTGTGCCGCCAATGAACCAGGCCGTGACGATATCACCCGGAGAGACGACCAGGTTGCCTTCAGGGTCGGTAAGCTCTTTCTTGTCGAGAACCCCCTCGCCTTTCTGACCGATATCGAGAAATATCCACTCTCCGGAAACATGGAGCACCTTTGCCTTTATCTGCTCACCGGGCTTGAGCCTGCCGGAACCTGACTGACTTGCGGCAAAAAGATCGGCAAAACTCTCTTCCTTTTCCTCACCCGATTCATCATCAATAAATCTGACCATATTAAAAGCTCCCTTGAATCTGAAATTATCAGTAAGAAGGTATCTGCGTATTGTCTTGCCTAGTCTATGAGTCTGCCGATATTCCTGAAGCGGACTCTGAACTTGTCGCTGTCCCACGACCAGTATTTGATAAAAGCCTTCCCCTTGATCTTGGAGCTTCTTACAAAACCCCAGAAACGGCTGTCATAAGAGCGATCACGGTTGTCGCCCATGACAAAATAGGAGTCGGCAGGAACAGTAATGGGACCGAAAGTATCACGCGGATTCTGGGCTTTCGGGATAATTTCACGTTCCTTGTGGATCTCGTGCGGATTCTCAAAAGGCTTGCCGTTGACAAAGATCTTCTTCTCCTTGCCTTCGACGACATCGCCCGGAAGGCCAACGACACGCTTGATGAAATCCTTGCTCGGATCTTCAGGATATTCGAATACCACGACATCGCCACGCTGCGGGTCGCGGATCTTGAAGATCTTGGTATCGGTGAACGGGATTTTTGTGCCGTACAGGAATTTGGTCACCAGAAGGTGGTCACCGATCAGCAGGGTATCTTCCATCGAGCCGGACGGTATTTTGAACGCCTGAATCACAAAAGTCCTGATAACAAGAGCCAGAAGGATCGCAACTATTATAGATTCGGCATACTCCCGGACGATATGCTTCTTTTTGAACGGCAGCTCAACTGATTCTTCCATATTTTTATAGCCTTCCATGATAACCTCGGATAATCAGGTTGATAGACTGAACACCTGTAGTTCTAATCGTCTACTTTCAGGATTGCCAGAAATGCTTCCTGCGGCAACTCCACATTCCCGACACTCTTCATCCGCTTCTTCCCCTCTTTCTGCTTTTCGAGAAGTTTGCGTTTTCGACTGATATCGCCGCCGTAGCATTTGGCAAGGACGTCCTTGCGAAGAGCCTTTACAGACTCCCGGGCAATCACCTTGTTGCCAATGGCAGCCTGGATCGCCACCTCGAACATCTGCCTGGGGATCAGCTCCTTCATCTTCGAGACGAGATCGCGGCCACGGTAATAGGCCTTGTCACGGTGAATGATGAGTGACAGCGCATCGACCGATTCGCCGTTGATCAGGATATTCATCCGTATCAGCTCGCTTTTGCGAAAATCGAGATGCTCGTAATCAAGGGAAGCGTACCCTTTGGAGATCGATTTCAGACGGTCGAAAAAGTCGAGAACAATCTCATTCAGCGGCATTTCGTAGATGATCATGACCCGTGTCTGGGTAAGATATTTTATCTCGCGCTGCACACCCCGCTTCTCCTCGCAGAGAGCAAGCACGACGCCTACGTAATCGTTCGGGACGTGGATATGGGCAAGGATGAACGGCTCTTCGATATAATCGATAAACTGCGGCTCCGGCATCCTGGCAGCGCTCTCGATCTGGGTGACCGTGCCGTCAGTCCGGTGAATACGGTAGACAACAGTCGGCGCGGTTGTTATCAGATCGAGATTGAACTCCCTCTCAAGCCGCTCCTGAATGATCTCCATATGCAGGAGTCCGAGGAATCCGCATCTGAAGCCGAACCCGAGTGCAATCGATGTTTCCGGTTCATACGAGAAGGAGGAGTCGTTCAGCTTCAGCTTTGCCAGCGCATCACGAAGCTGTTCGTACTGGGAGGTGTCTATCGGGTAAAGACCCGAAAAGACCATCGGCTTCACTTCCTTGAAACCGGGAAACGCAGCTGCACAGGGCTTTTTCGATTGCGAAAGCGCGTGAGTGATCGTATCACCGACCTTGGCATCGGCAACGTCTTTGATCCCGGCGATCACAAAACCGACCTCGCCGGCTGAAAGAGACTTTACCTCGGTCATGACCGGAGAAAAAACGCCGACTTTCAGAGCCTCATAGGAACTGTTCGTTGCCATCACAAGGATTTTATCCCCCTTGGTCAAGACACCGTCAAAGATCCTGACAAGAATGATGACTCCCTGATACTGGTCGTACCAGGAATCAAAGAGAAGAGCCTTGAGAGGAGCTGATATGTCACCCTTCGGCGCAGGTATTTTTGTGACTATCTGCTCTAGTATCTCATGGGTCCCGAGCCCTTCCTTGGCACTGGCAAGAACAGCGTCATGCGCATCGATTCCGATGATATCCTCGATCTCCTGGATGACTTTTTCCGGATCGGCAGCCGGGAGGTCGATTTTATTGATGACGGGAAAGACTTCAAGATTGTTGTCAAGGGCGAGATAGACATTTGCCAGTGTCTGAGCCTCAACCCCCTGGGAAGCATCCACTACGAGCATACCCCCTTCGCAGGCGGCCAGTGAGCGGGAGACCTCATAGGTAAAGTCAACATGACCCGGAGTATCGATAAGATTGAGGATATAGGTTGTGCCGTTGTCGGCAGTGTAGTTGAGGCGAACGGTCTGAGCCTTGATGGTAATGCCGCGCTCACGCTCCAGATCCATCTTGTCCAGGAACTGGTCCTGCTTATCCCTGTCGGAAAGGGCGCCGGTATACTCCAGAAGCCTGTCTGCAAGGGTGGACTTGCCGTGGTCGATATGGGCGATAATAGAAAAATTGCGGATATTTTTGATGGACATGGGCTCTTTACAAACAGCGGCTGAAAAGCTTCAGCCTGTAAATTTCATTTAATCGATGAAATATAGCCCGAGTACCGCCGGCTTGTAAAGCCAATTATGATGGCTTCGCAAAAAGCCCATCTGCTGCGTTACGCTCAAGCTTCGTCAATTCGGCGTACGTTGGAAGTACGCCTCATTCCTCAGCTTTCGCAAGCCTTGCAGCTGGAGCTTTTTGCTGTGCCATTATTAAAGAAGACCTATGAATCTGTGTGTCTGGGGAATAACCCTGACATCGTCAATTATAGCTGATGCAATCTCCTGCAGCTCCAGAAGACCGATCGAAGAGATGTTCAGGGAGAGGTCCGGTGCCGTCTCCGGCTGGATGATGAAGGGAATATCGGCAGACACCCCGGCAATAATCTCTGCCGCACGCTGAATCTCCCAATGTTCGGTAGAGGAGTTCACGACAGCCTTTACCGAAACGTCCGTGACAGCGGCTGTTTCGAGAAAATTACGATGATGCTCCCATAGCCCGGACTCTCCTGAAGAGGAAGGGAGCTTTATATCCATGCTGATATGATCGATATCCTTTATGACCCTGGAGAGTGCGAAGTGGAGAACTCCGTTGGTTTCAAGATACACGGGAAGGAGCTCCCGTAACTGCGGGAGCCAGCCATTCAGGAGATCGACATGAAGCAGGGGCTCACCACCGGTAAGGGAGATTGAGTGATGGACATGCGGCCAACCGCTACCCCATCTGCTCAGAAGCTCGACTACACTCGCCATGGGGACAGGATTTGGAACTTCCCGAAAATCAAGACGTCCCGGAGTCAGTTCCATCCGGCAGGTTGCTGCATCGACACCGATATTGGTATCGCAGTAGTCACAGGAGAGATTGCACCCCTTGAAGCGGATAAAAACCTGGCGGTGACCGATCAGGACACCCTCCCCCTGAATTGAGGAGAATATCTCGATCAACTCTGCCGAATCACTCTTCATAGTAGCTTGCACAGGCAAAATCCGACTCCCAGACGGTTATCATGTCAACTTTTACATTCCCGTCATTCAGCTTGCTGCACAGCTCCTTGTAGACATATCTGGAGATGTTCTCGGAAGAGGGTGACTCTCCTTTAAAACAGTCGAGTTCATTGAGATACTTGTGGTCAAGAGTATTGAGCAGCTCCTTGGTCTCCGCCTTGAGAATCTTGAAGTCGATGCAAAGCCCTGCCTTGTCGAGCTCTTTTGCCGTCACCGAAACCTCGACCCGCCAGTTGTGACCATGAAGATTTTCGCACTCACCCTGATAATTGTTAAGGTTGTGCGCGGCAGCAAAAGATGTGACTACTTTCAGTTTATACATAAAAAGTCCCTCTGAATCAGAATTTGATATCAAAGTCTACCATGAAGCAAAAGAAAAAATCCACAGGCAACTAAAGCAGCCCTTCCTTGGGAATTTGCCCTTTCCCATATTCCCCCAAAGATAGACCCAAATAAAAAGTCCCCGCCACTTTGCGGGGACTTTTCGTTCATCTGTCGTAAGGTTCGGCTCATTCCATTTCAGCTTTACTGTTTACGGAAACTAGTTGTTGCCGCAGGAGAGTATCGCATTTACACGGCGATTTTCCTTTCGGCCCGCAACTGTTTTATTTGTAGCAACAGGATTGGTCTCACCGTATCCCTTGGCGGTGATGCGATCGGCACTTATGCCGAAATTATCAATTATGTACTTCCTAACGGAGGAGGCACGACGCTCGGAGAGCTTCATGTTGGCAGCAGCAGCACCTACGTCATCAGTATGACCTTCAATCACAGTTGTAGCCTTGGGATATTTGTTCAACATATCGCCGACCTTCTTGAGTTCATTGTGATAGGCGCTTTTGATGTCTGCTTTATTGGTATCAAACTCGATCATCAGTTTTATGCTCTGGCAAGGTATCTCGGCCGGGATTGTACAACCGCTTGCATCGACTTTGTCCCCGAAAGGGGTGCTGGGGCATTTGTCGAGGTAATCGGGTACGCCATCCTTGTCGGAATCGACCGGACAGCCATCCATATCGACTTTTACTCCGGAAGGGGTATCCGGACATTTATCAAGAGAGTCAGGGACCCCGTCCTTATCGGAATCAGGCGGAGGCTCAACCGGCTTGGGAGCGGGCGGGGTTACGCTGAGAATGGTACTGCTGCTGGTCGAACCGCCCTGACCGGTGCAGGAGAGGGTGTAGTTGCCGGATGCGGCGGGGGTTACACTCATGGAGCCGCTCGTCTGAACTGAACCTATCCCGGGCTGAATATCGCATGAGGCAGTGTCTTTCGATGTCCAGCTCAAGCTTGCCGATTGACCTGTGACAATAGTTGCCGGTGAAACGGACAGACTGCTTACAGGAACAGGAGTAGCAGGAGGAGCAGGAACCGCTTCTGCTGCTTTGGGGGCCTGGGCAGCAACCGGAACAGGTTTCGCGCCGCCAAGAATGAAAGCAAGCCCGAGAGTATATTCGTAATTATAGACTGTCGGGCCCCTGTCGATTACCAGATTTCTGAGATCAGCACGAAGAGCGACATTATCGGTGAGGAAATACTTCGCGCCCACCCCGTAGTCGAAGATTCCGCCGTTAATTGCCCTGTTGAATTCTTCGAGCCGCATCCCCCCGTATCCTACCGCAAGATACGGGACAAAACGATTATCCGGAAACATATGGTACAGAGCTTCCAGACGATAATTCAAAAAGTTGACATCATCATTCTTGTTAAAGCTGCTTGCTGATACACCGGCTTCATAAATCCCCTCAAGACCGAGCCTGTTTGTGAAGTTATAACCTGCCTTCAGACCGTAAATCGGCATAGGATCAATTTTCTGGACACCATCGTAATGGTATCCACCGACAAACGGTGTGATGACAAATGTCTTTGCCCTGTTCTCGGCATAGGCCATGGTGGAGCTTAGAGTGACCGCAACAGCAATGACCGGTAATAATGTTTTTTTCATTTTTACCCCCGCTTCTGATTCTATTGGATCACAAAAAGGACCCTGATTAAAGATTACTTACAATTTTAGAGGGTAATCTTGTATTTGCAAGACGCGGGAGGGATTTATAGGTAATTGCAGGTTCACGAAAGCGGACAAGCGGCTCAATGGACGCACCGGCTTACAACACCTGAACAGAGACATCCGATGTAACATTAAGCTTAAGCAGTATCCGCTGATATTTCAGCCTTGGGCAGTGCAAAGAAGAAAGTGGCCCCTTTGCCGACTATGCTTTCCGCCCAGATCCTGCCGTTATGTCTCTGGATGATCTTCTCCACTGTTGCGAGTCCTATGCCTGTCCCCTTATATTCATTGCCATGCAATCGCTGAAAGACAGTAAACAGTTTATCTTTATATTGCATGTCAAATCCGGCCCCATTGTCTTTTACATAAAAGACCTCTTCACCTTGAATCGAGCAATTCCCCAACTCGATCAGGGCAGCAGGATTTCTGCCGGTATATTTCCAGGCATTCCCCAGAAGGTTCTGCAAAACCATCCGGAGCAGGGTCGCATCACCTTCTGCCGTAAGGCCTGAAGCGATTATAACTTCGACCGTACGTTCGGGCTCTGTTTCCTTGAGCATTACAACTATCTCGGATGCAATCTTGCTCAGATCGACGCTCTCGTGCTTCACTTCTTCACGGTTAATCCGCGAAAATTCGAGAAGATCATCGATCAGCATGCCCATTTTATTACTGGCGTCACAGATCCGCTGCAGATGATCATGACACTGCGGAGAGATGTCACTACCGAGCTCTTCATTCAGGATGGCACTGAAACCGTTGATATGACGCAAAGGGGCGCGCAGGTCATGAGAGACAGTATAGCTGAAGGCTTCAAGTTCCTTGACCGAAGCCTCAAGCTGGGCAGTGCGCCGGGCGACTTTCTGCTCAAGGTCTGCATTAAGGCTTTTAATATGATGTTGAGCCAGCCTGATATCAGCAAGATTTTCGCCAAGACGTGCGGCCATGTGATCGAAAGAAAGCGCCAGTTCGCCAAATTCGCCGCCTCTGACAAGAGGAGCCACTCTGACCTCCAGATCACCATCGGCAATTTGATGCGCCGCATCCTGAAGCTTTTCAACGCGATCAGCAATGGACCTCTTGCCAATAACAAGCACTATCACAAAAGAGAGAATAACAAATGGCAGCAATGTCGCCAGGTTGTAGAAGAGTTGGCGGTTGGCTGCGGCAACCGACTCCTTGATGGACATACCTGCCCTTATATACATATAAGGCGCCTGTTCCCCTTCCAGACGAAGCTTGCGGTAAGTTACGATGCGTCTTTCGCCATCCTTGCGCGTGAATTCATAGGTGTGCTTGTCAGGACCTTCAACCATTTTTGTGAAATCTTCGGACTTGATCGGCTTGCCGACATTCTCGCCAAGCTCGCGGCCTCTGCTGAGGATTATGCCGTTCCTGTCGACAAGCACGTAATTGGCATTGGCGGGCAGTTGCAAACTGCCCAGGGTGGAGCGGATCACTTCCAGATCGAGGCTGAGAATTATAACACCGTGAAATTTCCCGTTATAGCTCAGGGGACTTGCCAGATGCATGGTGGGTTTGCCGGCAACCTTACTCAAAACGTATTCACCGGCAGTGAACTGGCCGGTTGCCCGGGCATTTTTGAAGTAGAGCCGGTCGGCTACAGTATATTTGCCGGTCACCGGAACTGCCGATACCCAGACCTCTCCGGAATCGTCGGCAATCAGAATGTTCCGGTACTGTGGATTATTAGCAAGGGCACTGACGAGAATGTTCCGTACCCTGTCGCCTTTGCGGCCACGCACCTCCGGGAGTTCAGCCAGTAGCCTTCCGAACTGCCTGGCCTCCCGGACAAGATACTCCTGCTTGTCAGCCAGATTTTCGGCAAGTCTTTGTGACTCGATCACTGCTTTGAGATAATCATTGGTGCGCTCTTTGAGGCCGGAATATACGATTATTCCCAAGGCAGGCAGGGTAAGGAGAATGGCGAACATTAAAAGCTGCGTCCGTATCGGTAAGGTGGAAAACCTGATCACAGTGCTCCTTTGACTCGAAGGAATTAAGCGTGTTGCAATAAGATGATATGCTGCATGTGACAATTCAGGCAATTAACGTCGATCAATCTATCCAATAACCGGTATTTTTACAAGTCAACATTAACGCTCAAAAACAAAAAAAGGGACCCGGCCCGGCAGCCTGGTCCCCGGATATTTCCGGAGTGCTGAAGGTATACCTGCGAAAAAACTGTTACAATGAAAGAGCAACGAAGGCATCACAAGAAAGGAACGGGTACCGGTGTGAAGACCGACAATATCACGATCAAGGCTCTCACTTTCGACGTGTTCGGCACTGTTGTGGACTGGCGCACTACCGTCATCGATGAAGCATCCAGTCTCGGCAGGACAAAGTTCATTAACGTAGACTGGCCCGGTTTCGCAGATGCCTGGCGTGCCGGCTACAAGCCGGCCATGGACAGGGTCAGGCGAGGGGAACTCCCCTGGATGAATCTGGATGCAATACACAGAATGCTCCTCGACCGCCTCCTTGATGAATTCGACATGGCGGAAATGACTGAAGCCGAAAAGAAGGGGATAAGCAGGGTCTGGCATCGTCTCAAAGCGTGGCCCGACTCGGTGAGCGGACTGGCAAGGCTGCGCAAACGCTTCATTGTTGCCGCGCTCTCCAACGGCAACATGGCATTGTTGACGAATCTTTCCAAGAACGCAGGTTTGTCCTGGGACTGCATACTGTCAGCGGAATTGGCGAAACATTACAAACCGGACAAAGAGGTGTATCAGATGGCCGCCGATCTTTTGGAGCTGCGACCGGAGCAGGTCATGATGGTGGCGGCGCACAAGGAAGACCTGCGTGCTGCACAGGTGCCGGGGTTCAGGACGGCTTTTGTCCTGCGGCCGCTGGAATACGGACCTGAAGGGAAGCCGGATCTGGAACCGGACCCTTCTTTTGACATCATTGCCCGTGATTTCCATGACCTGGCTGAGAAGCTCGGAGCATAGCCATCGCCCGCCTGACTTGCCGCGCTGGGATCAGGGCACACGGATACGACTGCCGCATACTGAACACTCCCAACCATATTCCTGTTCCGCAGGATAGCCGAAAAATTCCACACCGCTCCATACCGCCCATACGAAGGTCAGCTCTTCTTCGCAGGTCGGGCAGTACAGGGACGTCTTCTCTCCCGGTTTTTTATCATTTGCTTCAGTCACAGTAGCTCCTCCTGTAGTTCAGATCCAGCTCAACAATCAGTTCTCGCAGCTCGATTCACGCCATTCACTGTTGTCATTTTAGCTTGTTTCTCAAGCTTTTCCAGCGCGTCATCACTGAACGACCACCTGCCGACGAATCGCCTCTCCTCCCGGATTACGCTCAAGCATCTCCCTGCCCGGGTTTACGCTTTCGTGCAGGGTCTTATTTTTGAATAGCCGCTGCGGATAAGGGCTATAATGGAATAGTAGGGCAAAAAAACTTATTAAAACACGGAGATTCTGCCATGAAAATCCTGAAAAGATTATCAGTTATCCTCATACTTTTAACTACAGTCATACTCGTGGTTTCATGCGGAGGTGGCGGAGGTGGCAGTGCAACCGGTACGGTTCCGAGTGGCAGTGGATCGATCACTCTTGACCCTGTTACAAAGGTAATCAGCGGCTCCTTCACCACGACCAACGTAGTTAATGCCACCCTGGCCCACATCCACGACGGAAACCTCGGCGTAGCCGGACCTGTCGTAGTTCCTCTTCAGCAATCTTCTCCGGGAATCTGGATGGTTCCGGCAAACACCGTCCTCACTGATGTCCAGATTGCGAGGCTGCAGGCTGGCGGCTACTACGTCAACGTCCATACCGCACTGAACCCGGCAGGTGAGATCCGGGGCCAGCTGAACCCGGACAGTATAACTGCGAACAAGTTCGATGCGTCTCTCAATCTGACCCAGGAGGTGCCGACACCCACAACTCCGGTTGGTACAACTATGGGGGGTTACTGAGCTGAACTGATTCGTTTCGCTTTCCGCTGATACGGCGGCTAAGGAAATGCAACTGTCATCTCGGCATAAGAAAAGGGGTCAGGCAACATGCCCGGCCCCTTGTTTTATCCGAAGCGGGAGACGGTGTACGTAGTTATCAAATTGAAATCATTGACTAGAAAGCTCATTATATAAGTATGAAGGAACGCTTATTTAAAAGGAGATGATCGACTATGTTGAACCGATATTTACCTTTGGCCAGACCGATGAAGATGGCCAGGTATCTCTTCATCGGGGCAACACTTTATGGATTATTCGGCACATCCCCGGCCGCGGCTGCGCCGCTCGACTTATTCGGCCCCCCCCTGGCGGGAGACCCGTCCGCGTTCACAGGGCCTTTCATCGGGCTGAACTTTGCCAGGGATTTCCTCGCAACGCTCGCACCCGCCAATGACGGGTCCTTTGTGGGGGGGCCGACCGGGACTTTCAAAGACGCAGGCGTGAACAATGTCCTGCCGCCGGGATTGCAGACGGCCGCCAATGTTCCGACCAACGGAAGACCGAGCCCGCTCTTCGGCGCCCGGCCATTCACCCAGCAGTTGCTGCTCTTCGAGGAGTTCGGCCCGGAGCCGTTCGACGCCAATACGCCGCAACCGGCCGATACCTTCCCCGTGCCCACGGCAGGAGCAGCGCCTGAACAGGATCCGATGATAGCGGCGAGCGGGCCGGCCGGCGTGAACCTGGAGGCATTCCTTGCCCTGCCGGGGATTTCACCTTTGCCAACGCAGTTTTCGAACACCGCGGCCCGGAACCCATGGAAAGCGGAGATCGAAGCCTTCCTCGGTCGCCAGCTGAGGAATCCTCCCGCCGAGGGACGACCTCCGGGCCAGGGGTGGGCCCACCAGAGATGGAATGAATTCCTGCCCCAGGCCTTCTTCAAGACCGCCCAGGCGGGCGCCCGCGTGAACGGCGGCTTCCGTGACAGCAAGCAGATGCACCGTTACGAGGTCGGCGAATTCGGCCCCGGCGGGCTCTACCATAACACCGCCGGATTGCCTGAGACTGAAGGGACAACGAGGGGAATCGCTATCCGCATCCACCCGAACATGCCCGTCCAAGGCCACAAGGCCCTCTGGACCTTTGACGGCACACTGCCGCCCAAGCTGCTCATGGCGCGCATTGGGCAGCCGATCCTGATGCGCCACTACAATGCGCTGCCCATCGATCCGGCAGAGAACCGCGGCTTCGGTCTGCATACCATAACCACCCATGAGCACAACGGCCACTCCCCGGCCGAGAGCGACGGCTTCACCAACGCTTTCTTCTTCCCGGGGCAGTTCTATGACTACCGCTGGCCGCTGCAGCTGGCCGGCTACGACACCATCAACACCACGGCCACCGATCCCCGTGCGGCATTTCCCTGCGCACCGGGTGAAACCCTCTTCGTCAATGACGCCAACCCCGGCCTGAAGAGCTGCGAGAACGGCTCCATCAGGATCCGCGGCGACTGGAGGGAGACCATGAGCACCCACTGGTTCCACGACCACATGCTCGACTTCACCGCCCAGAACGTCTACAAGGGGAACGCCGTGATGATGAACTACTACAGCGCCCTGGACCGCGGCAATGAGGCCCTCAACGACGGGGTCAACCTCCGCCTGCCGAGCGGCACGGCACTTCCGTGGGGGAACCGCGACTATGACGTCAACCTGGTGGTCGCGGACAAGGCCTGGGACAAAGAGGGTCAGCTCTGGTTCAACATCTTCAACCACGACGGTTTCGTGGGTGACCAGGTGTTGACCAACTGGCAGTTTCATCCCTATCTCGACGTGCGGGCGCGCAGCTACCGCTTCCGCATCCTGAACGGATCGGTATCGCGCTCCTTCGAGATCGCGCTGGTGCATCAGGTCGCCGGCACGGCAGGAGAAATCCCCGGCCCTCCGGGTTCGGGAATCTCCTATAACCGGACCCCCTTCCACCTGATCGCCAACGACGGCAACATCATGGAGCACGCGATTGCATTCGACGGAAGGATGGATATCAACCATAACGCCACACTCCCGACCCAGGCCGTTGCCGAGCGCTACGACATCGTGGTCGACTTCGCAAAGCACGGCATCAAGCCGGGAGACAGGCTGTACTTTGTCAATACGCTGGAACACACCACCGGAAGGAGGGCGGGCAAGCATATCCCGCTGGAGGCGATACTCTCCGAGCAGTACAAACCGGTGGTGCAGAATGACCAGTGGATAGGCGGCGACCCGGGAGTCGGAAGGTTCCTGGAATTTCGCGTTAATGTCTACTCAGGACAGGACCTCTCCATGAATCCGGCAGATTTCGAACCGGGAAAGAAAACCATGATCGTGCTGCCTCTCCATCGCGACGATCCTGTCGATCAGGCCAAACTGGCCAAGGCGCGGCATCGTACCTTCACCTTCGGCCGCTCGACCGGCACCGACGAGGCGCCGTGGACCATCAATACCGATGGCGGTGCCGGCTTCCCGATGGACCCGAGACGGATCTCTGCAGCGCCCCGGCTCTCCACCGGACCGACGGAGGCCGGTTTCAGCGGGGAAGGAACGCTTGAGATCTGGCACATCAAAAACGGTGGGCAGGGGTGGAGCCATCCGGTTCACGTCCACTTCGAGGAAGGAGTCATTCTGAGACGTGGCGGCATAGAACCTCCCGTCTGGGAAAAATGGGCGCGGAAGGATATGTACAGGATCGGTCCTGAGCCTGACAGCACCGACAGTGTCGAAATGGCCATCCGGGTCCGGGAATTCGCCGGGACCTTCGTGGAGCACTGCCACAACACCCAGCACGAAGATCACTCCATGCTGATGCGCTGGGATGCCGAACAGCCGGGCCAGGTACAGCTTATGCCGGCGCCGCTACCCACGTGGGATGGAGTTGAATTCGTAGATTCCGCCGCGCTGCCGACATTCAGGACCGGCGACGGAATAGGACCTTCGTTCAAATAGAGGAGTGAATGATAAATCACAGGAGGGCGGGGGGCCGTAACAACGGCCCCTCGATTTTTGTGTAACAGGAATGTCAAGGTACCGACCGGAGCCGGCTGGAAAATCTCATAAAACCAGGATAAATATTTTTGTCCCGCAGTTGCTCCCCCTCACCGAGAGTGTACAATTCATTAAATTGGATATCCGGTGTATTGCCGCCCTGAACGCATTACAATGAGTCTTTCAAAGGAGGAAGTCCCCTTGAAAATCCTGATAGCTGAAGACGAACCGGTTCCTCGCCATCTTCTGGGAGATATTCTGGCCAAGTGGGGATACGATGTGGTCGTTGCACAGGATGGAATCGAAGCCTGGCAGGTCCTGCAAGCCGACGATGCCCCGCAGATAGCCATCCTCGACTGGATGATGCCCGGATTGAATGGTCCCGAGGTATGCCGGAAAGTCAGGCAAGAGCTGCGGAAGCCCTATTATACCTACATCATCCTCCTTACGGCACATCAACAGGATAAAGATCTAATCGTCGGCATGGAAGCCGGAGCGGACGACTACATTACCAAGCCGACCAAGATCAACGAGCTGAGGGTCCGACTAAACGCCGGGAGGCGGTTAGCCGAGCTGCAAAGCGAGCTTGCAACATACGCCGCTAAACTGGAGATAGCAAACAGAGACCTGGAGAAAATCAGAGTGGATAAAAAAGAAGTGCACCTGCCATAGCAGGATAGCTGCCAGACAGGCGCTACCTCGTTTCTGTAATGCGAATCTGATCATTGAGTACAATTAATTTTTGACCTCGATTGTATTCTTGCACTAGCGTAGTATAATTTACTTTAAATAACATGTAATTACAGATAAACGATAATACTTAACCATCCGCGAGGATGGGGCGGAAAGCCTAAAGGG
>JBGQLM010000009.1:0-45186 GCA_041500085.1 Geobacteraceae bacterium | reverse complement strand
GGTAGCTGCACTGGTCGGGACCGTGCCGGAACCGTTGTACTGGACGCTGGTTACACTACCGGCTACCGAGCCGTTGACAGCGGCTGCCTGGGCCGAGCCGTTGTAGACAACCGGCGAGTTGGTTACCGACAGGGTCGGGGTTGCCTTGCTGATGATGAAGTTGCCCGCCGCAACGTTGGTCGTTGCGCTAAAGCCACCATTTGCCGCACAGTCAGCCACTATTGCGTAGGTTGCCGCGCTGGTCGGCACCGTCCCGGAGCCGTTGTATCTGATGTTGCTCACTGCACCAGCACCGGAACAGGTGACTGCCGCTGCCTGGGCGGAAGCGTTGTAAGTCACCGGTGAGTTGGTAACTGTTGCCGTCTGCGTCGCGGCACTGATCTGGAAATTGCCCGCCGTGGCAGCAGTCAGGCTGTTGTAGTTGACGTTGTCGGTCGGCGCGAAATTCGCCGTGACGGGATACATGCCTACTGCGGTCTGACTGGCTGCCCCGCCCGTAAGAATGCTGCTGGCGGTTCCCGGAACCGATCCGGTTACGTTAGCTGATTTCGGCGAGCCGTCATAGACAACCGGTGAGTTGCTTACCGACAGGGTCGGCGTCGCCTTATTGATGATGAAGTTGCCCGCCGCAACCCCGGTAGCGGCGTTGTAGTTAGTGCTGGTCGCGCAGTCGGAAGTTACCGCATAGGTATTGGCATTGGTCGGAACCGTGCCGGAACCGTTATACAGGATGTTGCTGACCGCGCCACCACCGGAGCAGGTTACTGTCGCCGCCTGGGCGGACCCGTTGTAGATGACCGGCGAGTTGCTGATCGAGGCGGTCGGGGTCGACTTGTTGATGATGAAGTTGCCGGCCGAAGCTGCGGTCAGGCTGTTGTAGTTGGTGCTGTCGGTCGGCGCGAAGTTGGCCGTGACCGCATAGATGCCCGCACTGGTCTGGCTTGCGGCTCCGTCGGTCAGAACACTGCTAACCGTACCGGCTACCGAACCGTTGACGGTGGCGGACTTGGCCGTACCATCATAAGTTACCGGTGAGTTGGCTACCGAGAGGGTCGGCGTTGCCTTGTTGATAATGAAGTTGCCGGCGGAAACACCGGTGGCGCTGCTGTAGTTTGTGCTCGCGGCGCAGCTTGTTGTGACCGCATAGGTGCCCGCACTGGTCTGCGTTGCCAGGCCGCCGGTCAGGATGCTGCTGGCTGTTCCACCGCCCGAACAGGTTACGGCAGCTGATTTCGGCGAACCATCATAGGTGACCGGCGAGTTGGTTACCGAAGCCGTCGGAGTCGCCTGATTGATGATGAAGTTTCCAGCCGAGGCAGCGGTAAGACTGTTGTAGTTGGTGCTATCGGTAGGAGCGAAGTTGGCCGTGACCGCATAAGTCCCGGCAGTGTTCTGGTTTGCAGCTCCGCCGGTCAGAATACTGCTAACCGTACCGGCTACTGAACCGTTGACTGTAGCGGACTTTGCTGTTCCATCATACGTAACCGGCGAATTGCCGACCGACAGAGTCGGAGTTGCCTTGTTGACCGTTTGAGTGACCGCTGAAGAGGTACTTGTGGCATAACTTGCGTCACCACTGTACACAGCCGTAACGCTTCGGTTGCCGGTGTTCAGGCCGGCCACACCTGAAAGTGTCGCGGTGCCGCCGCTCAATGTAACCGGGCTGCCGACATTCGCTCCGTCTACCTTGAACTGAATCGTTCCTGTTGCCGCAGATGGATTAACGGTGGCAGTAAAACTCGCACTTTGGCCATAGGTAATGGCTGACGGATTAGACACGGTGGTGGTTGTGGACGTCAGGCCCCCGGTGACCGTGAAAACCCCGGTGCCGGTGCCGGACTGTCCGGAACAGGTGACAGTGACATCACGGGCACCGGGGGCCGCACCTGCAGTTACTGTTACCGGTACTGTGATTTGCGTTGCACTTACATAGGTGGCAGTCCCCGAGACACCGGTTCCGCTGAAAGTCACAGAAAGGCCGGTATTGGTAAATCCGCTACCGGTAATAGTTACTGTTGTAGGACCGGTTCCTGCCGCCATACTGTTCGGTGAGGTCGAGGTAACAGTCGGCTTTACGTTGACTGGTATGTCCAGGCTGTTATAAGCTTTGGTGTTTCCGGAGTTGTGCCCTATCCCCATTACCAGAACATGGTAGGTTCCGGCGAGGATCCCCGCCGGCACTGTGATCCGCGCGTCGGCTCCCATGGCGTTTGGAGTCCCGTCACGGTCGCCTGGTGTTCCGGTGGATCCGTCGTCAAATGCGGCGTGCTTGGCGGTGTTGCCGGCGTCCCAGTTGGTTCCGGTGTAATCGATGGTATATCCGACGGGACTGTTAGGAAATTCAGTAGCTATGCTGTAGCTGGTCCCGAAACCTTTAGCGTCCGCCGCATCCCACTGGGAGCTCCAGGTAACGGGAGTACCCGGACCTGTTGTCGCGGGAAATCCCGAAGGGTTGTTGGCTGTGCCCGCGGCTGCCGTCCACCCGGTCGGGATGGCGAGCTGCACGCCGACACCAATGTTACCGGTCGTCTCCAGGCCGGTGAAGCGCCAGTCGACCTCGAAGGTTACAGCGGTGCCACTAGACACTGTTTTCGAAGGACTTGCACTATACGTCCCGTCGATGGCAGCACTTGTGGTCACCGGCGCCGTCCCCCCGGTCCCCGCAGTGTTAGTCCCCGAGTTCAAATTGAGGTGGCATCCGCTGGCGGTGCAACTGGAGAATTTAGCTGGCCACGCCTGGGCAGGCGTTTGCAGCAGCATGAGGAATCCGAACACCAGGAGCGTTATGGTAACTACTCCCAACAGCGTGGCCTGAATCTGGCCGCTCACGTCCGCCAACAGGGAACCTTCGGTATTTTTTCGCATCTTGGGCCATCCTTGTGAATTTAAATTAAACAGCGTTGAATTGTATTGGTTTATGACTTTATTTACTTATTGCGAAAGGTTGATTCTCCAGTACCACTGGGGAGTGTAACCTGACCGCATGCCGGTCAAGGATTATGCTTCTGGTGAATTAACGGAACCTTCTGGTGAATTAACGGAATTCGAGTTACTGTTCGTTACTCCCCTGCTACAGCGTAGATACGTCCATAAGGTTACGCTAATTAAAACATTGTTAAACTAAGTATCTAGTTTATATGAATAAAATCAATGTCTAATTTAAGTATTTATTTAATAAACAGATTTAATGCATATGTTGAGCCAGAAAAATAAAAGAAAGACCCCGCCAGAAATGACGGGGTCTTTCTTTTTGCGGATATTTACTGCGGAGCTTACAGAATGATCATGTTGCTTATTGTGACACTTCCGCCTGACACGCCCCCCATGGTCACAGAACCATGGATGGTCGTATCCCCTACCACGGTCCATGCCGCATTGTTTCCGCCCTCGAAGGTCACATTGGCTGTTTTGTCGAAGACGAGATCCTCGGTAAAGGTCTGGTCCCTACCCTTGAGAACTGTTCCTTCTACACATGCATTGTATGCATCCTGGATGGTGGCATAGTACAAAGGCCCCGGCATCATGACCAGCGGTTTATAATTGAAGGTAGCGGTAACCCCGGCGTCGCCGTTCAGGGTAAAGGGACCACAGGTATTGCCGGTACCAATACAGCCGCCCGTCCAGACGGTCTCGGATTTCCAGTCGGGAGCGGCGGTAAGGGTGACATCTGTGGGGTTAGTAAAGGCATCGCTGCAACCTGTACCGCTGCCACTGGCACATGAAATTGCCCCCGGGGCACTATATACCGTGCCGGTACCGGCACCGGCAACGGTTATGGTCAGGGTGACATTACCGGAAGTAACCGTCAGCGGCTGTGTCACGTCCAGCGCAACGTTGTAATTGCCGTCTCCCGCCTGGCTGGCCCTCACGGTGCAGGAACCGGCAGTGACGCCAGTGACAGTGCTACCACTAACAGTACAAATGGCTGGCGTGTCGGAACTGAAGCTGACTGCCAGAGTGGAGGAAGCTGCAGCGCTGGCCGTCGTCGTTCCGCTGATTATCAGTGTAGTCGGCGTGAAGATGATGGCTCCGATGGTCTGGTCGGCCTTGCTGATGGGCACTGTGGCCGGCGCACTTGCTGCTGACACGTTGTAGTTGCTGTCCGCTGCGCGGGTTGCCGTAATACTGCAGCTGCCGGTTCCGCTGGTAATGGTGATAGCGCCGCTAGCTGCGTTCACCGTACAGGCTGTGGAGCCGGTGGCATTGTAGCTGTAAGCCCCGGTGCCGCTTCCACCGGAGGCGGTGACGCTCAATCCGGTCTGCCCATAGGTAGCGCCCCCGGGAGCCGTTACGGTCACTATCGCCTGGTTCACCATGCTGATCGTTACCGAACCTGAGGCTCCGGAAAGGGTATAATTACCAGCTGCTGTGCCGCCAAGAGCAAGGGTGCCCATGGAGCTGATCGACTGCGTGCCTACATTGGCGCTTGCAAGCGTTGCGCTGCCGGACGCAACGGTCACACTGTCCGCGCCAACCTTGTTCGTTATTGAGAGTATCCCTGCCGCTGCCGCGGTTGTCGTATCGTAGCTGCGGCTTCCGGTCAATGTCACTGATCGCTGGTTGACGGTGATATTTCCCGTACCGGTGGAGGTTGTATAACTGGTCAGATCGGCTGGCGTATAGGTCACGCCAGCAGTGGTTGTGCCGGCGGCAGGTACAGTCGCCGGAGTCGTCCAGGCAAATGTGCCGCCTGCCGGAGTCGCAGAACCACCGCTGAGAGTGGATGCGGAGAGAGCGGCGCCATAGGTGATGACGCTGCCCGTCGGCGAGCCGGTGACAGATGAAGCAGTCCGGGTGTCGTTTGTTATAGTTAGCCTGCCGGTAGTCGCAGTGAAAAAGGTATTATTTTTATTTGTGGCGGCGGAACTTGTCGAACCCCAGGTGCCGTTCACGCGACCCAGTCCACCCAGAGTAAGTCTGCTTACGGTAAGATTCAGGCCGGCAGTAATATCTGCCGTTGCACTGCCGGTAGTCGCAATACTCAAAACATTGGTGACCGCTGTGCCGGTCGCCATGGTTTTCGCTCCGGAGCCCGAAAATGTGAGGTTGTTGTACGAATAGGCGCCGACGGTCTGAGCTGCTGATGCATTGTAGTTCACCGTTCCGGTCGAAGCGGTGAATGTTCCCCCCGTCCCAAGGTTACCACCGAGGTTCAGGGTACCGGCACCGCTAAAAGTAAGTCTAGCCTGGTTTGCAGTGCCCGCGAACGTGATGCCTCCTGTGCAATTAATTGTTCCTGTTGAAACGGTTACACTGGAATTTCGGCCATTGGTAGCACTACCTGTGATACTTATGCTACCGGTATTAAGAGTGAAGGTGCCTACAGTGAGCCCATTGGTGCCAGTTGCAGCCATTGCACTTATTGTCAAACTTGCTATAGCGGCTGTGTTTGCGTCGAGAGTTACTGTTATGCCGCTATTGATGGTAACGGTGTCGCCGGCAACCGGCACAGCTGAGCCACCCCATGTTGCCGTATTGCTCCAGTTACCGGTTACCGAAGCGGTTCTCGCTGCCGCCATCGCCTCCTGCGGCCCAAGCCACCCCGGGCTCATGAAAACCAGAAAGACCAGTGTGAAAAAACCAGACAGCAAACCCTTTGCCATAATATTCATATTCCGCATACCTGTCTCCCTGCTATTCATCGAGATTGCCATAGTGATTAGACCTCCTGCTTATTTACTGTTTTTATATCAACATATCTGAAGTTCAAATGATGGCTACATAAGCAGTTCAATATTTCGGCTAACCCATCAGCGAAATCCGAAATATCTCGTTAACTAGCCGGATCCACGCTGAAAACCGCCAGCAGCCCGCCCAGTTAACGCCAGCTAACGTAGCAATAAAATAATTAATATTCAATTATTATTTTTACCACATGTCATTTCTTTTACACTCAACTCCGTAAATCGATTACGTTTCTGAAAGCAAGTGGGAAGAAACGGGATATCCGTTCGGGTCAGAGTAAGATCACACTGGCAAAAACCATTCGGTTGCTTTCAACCAAGCTGCTTGATACTATTCAAATCATTTCGAAAATATTTCAGGGAGGGACACATGGAGATAAGAGACAAATTCTTTCTTGATGCCGGAAATTCGGCGCTGGTGGTCATCGATGTCCAGGAGAAGCTCTGCCGGGCCATGGACGAAAAGGTTCTGCGGCACATGGTCGCAAATGCCGGGATTCTGATGGATGCTGCTGCCGAGCTGAAAATACCGGCCATTGTGACAGAGCAGTATGTCAAGGGACTGGGGGAGACCCTCCCTGAGCTTAAAGGGAGATCCGCTTCGCCTGCGCTTGAGAAGATGACCTTCAGCTGCTGCGGCGACGCTGCATTTATTGAAAAGATGAAGAACCTGGGCAAAAAACAGGTAATAATCGCCGGCATGGAGTGCCATGTCTGCGTTCTTCAGACCGTGATTGAGCTGCTGGATGCCGACTTTATTGTCCATCTGGTCGGGGATGCAGTAATGAGCCGCCGGAAGGACAACTGGATCGTCGGGCTGGAAGCGGCACGGGATGCCGGCGCAGTGGTAACCTCAACCGAAGCGGCGCTGTTCCAGCTGCTGAGAGTTGCAGGCACGGAAGAGTTCAAAAAGCTGTCGAAACTTGTGCGATAAAAAACAGAAGAAGGGGCGGTCAGGTGTTCCTGACCGCCCCTTCTTTTACACTAATCCTTCTTCTCGAAACTCCCCTTTTCCTGGCACTGGGGACACTTCTGGGGCTTGCATCTCCCCTCCTTGCTGAAGCCGCAAGATTTGCATTTCCACTCTGCCATAAAGACCCCCTTATTTTGTTTCCAGCTTGATCTCCCTGACCTCTCCAAGGGCCGAAAGCGGTTGGTCGAATTTCTTGTCATCACCGACCACCAGTATGGTCATGGACTCCGGATGAAGATATTTTTTTGCCACTCTAAGTATGTCATCTCTTGAAACCCTGGCAATATTGTCCCTGAAATTTTCCAGGTATCCGTCAGGGTAGCCGTAGTATTCGAGACGCGCCTGCTGGGTCACTATGGAATTGGCCTGGGTGAAGCCAAAGATGAAGGAGTTGATGATCGACTCTTTCGCCTGCTTCAGCTCTTCTTCGCTTACCTGCTCTTTGGTCATGCCTGCGATGATTTCCTTCATCAGCGTGATCGCTTTTACGGTTGATCCGGATTTTGTCTCGGTCTCGGCCATAAAGGTGCCGGGGAAACGTCTCCCGATGTCGAAGCGGCTCCCGGCATGATATGCGAGCCCCTGATTGGAGCGGACCTCCTGGGTGAGCCTCGAAGTGAAGCCGCCGCCGAGGATATAGTCCATCACTCTTACTGCATATTGATCGGGGTTGTTTTTTTCGATCCCGAGGTGCCCCATCCGGACAACGGACTGACTCACCTGTTTTCTGGCAAAAAGAGTCTGTTTTTTAGGAGTCGTGTCCGGCGCATTTACCTCAGGCAGCTTCGGTTCTTCAGGCTGCCACTTTCCGAAAAGCTTCTCGAGTTTCGAGATCATCTCTTTCCTGTTGAAATCCCCACTGACTGCAAGGATGATGGAACCGGGGCTGTAATAACGCTTGTGGAAGCGGGCCATATCATCACGGGTTACTTTCGACACGGAATCGATGGTAGGAACGCGGCCAAGCGGGTGGTTTTCATAAAGTGCTTTAATGTACTCCCTGGAAGCGATCCCCTTCGGGTCGTCGTTCTGGCGGCGGATGGCCTCGATCGTATTTTTTATGTTCAGGTCAACCCTGGACTGGTCAAACCCCGGATTCATCATGACATCGGCATAGAGCTCAAGGGTCCGGTCGAGATTTTTGTTCAGGGTGCTCATCGAAAGGCTCCCCGAATCCTCGCTTATCCCGGACTCAATGCTTGAAGCCATGAACTCCAGCTCGGAATCGAGCTGGTCGGGTTTAAGGGTCTGCGTCCCGCCGCTCCGGATAAGCCCCCCTGTAAGCCCGGCAAGACCGGTCACCTCAGCCGGTTCGTAGATACTCCCGGTGGCAATCAGGGCGGTCATGTTGACAATGGGAAGCTCATGATCTTCGAGGAAGTAGACCCTAATCCCGTTTTTCAGTTTCAGGTGATCGCTCTTGGGCAAGGAAAATTCGAGCGGGGCAAAAGTGAGCTTTCTGGGATCGACCGCTTTTGGCGTGGTCGAGCAGGCAGACAAGGCAAGCAGAAGAGTTATTCCGATCAGAATAAGTGATTTCCGGTTCATGGCTTGGCCACCTCCTGCTTTGTGATGAATCCGACAATCCTGTTCTCTTTCGTCAGGTATTTTCTGGCCACCCTCTGGATATCCGCGGGTTTCACCCCGGCAACTTCCTTCCTGTGCTCGATCAGGTAGCGCCAGGTCCCGGCTATCGCCTCGTATTCGGTCAGATTCCTTGCCATCCCGCCGATAGAAGTCATCTGTCGGGCCTCTTCAAATTCAAGCTTGTTGAGAACCTGCTGAAGTTCCCGCTCGGTCACGAGCTCGCTCTTCAGCTTTTCAAGCTCCTCGTAAACCGCATCTTCAACCTCTTTTACCGTATGAGGCTCACGCGGCGTTCCGGAGATTATGAAGAGATTCGGGTACCTGTGCCCGGGGGCCGAGAATGCACCGATTCCGGTGACAAGCTGCTTTTCGACGACCAGCTTTTTGTGGAGCCTTGATGTCCTGCCGTCGGAAAGGATCATATCGATCACATCAAAGACGAGATCGTCAGGATGAGGAAGGGTCGGCTTGTGAAAGCCTATCATCACCTCTGCGCCTGAATCACCCACTACCTCAATTCTCTTTTCACCCTGCTGCTCCGGCTCTTCAACGGCAACAGGAGGAACAGGGGTGCCGGGCGGAATCTGCCCGAAATACCGTTCGACCAGTTCGATGGTCTTCTGCGGATCGATATCGCCGACTATGGCCATAATGGCATTGTTCGGCGCGTAGTACCGCTTAAGGAATCTTTCTGCCTTGGTGCGGGTCAGATTTTCTATGTCCGACATCCAGCCGATTACCGGCTGACCTTGCGGGTGGGCATTGAACGAGCTTGCCAGGAAGGTCTCCCAGAGTTTCCCTTCGGGCTCGGCTTCGTATGAACGCCTGCGCTCCTCCATCACTACCGAACGTTCCGTATAGAATTCGCGCAACACCGGATTCAGCATCCGGTCTGACTCAATGGCCGCCCACAGCTCAAGCTTGTTGGATGGGAGACTGATAAGATATGTTGTCCCGTCCTTGCTCGTGTAGGCGTTGTAGTTGGCTCCGCCGTTCCTGTTGTAGATCTGTGCAAACTCTTCTTTCATGACATACTTGCCGGCTTCTTTCTCAAGGTCCTTCAGCTCCTTTTCGAGTCTGGCAACCAAGGCAGGATCGCCCTTCTCCCGCTTTGCCTTTTCCAAGGTGAGCTGCTGAGCAACCGTCTCGATGCTGTCGAGAAGGGGCTTCTCCTTCTCGTAATCTGTCGTGCCCAGAGTCTTCGTCCCCTTGAAGAGCATATGTTCCAACATGTGGGCCAGGCCCCGTTCGTCACTCCGCTCATCGACTCCGCCAACCTTGAATCGTATCCAGGCCGCCACTGTGGGTGAGGTATGACGCTCCACCATCAAAAGTTTCAGCCCGTTTGGGAACGTATGCTCCTTGACCCTCTCTGCAAGCCCTTCAGCGTGGAGCTGCGAGGCCGACAAAAGGATTGCCGCTGCAATAAGTAATTTTTTCATCAGTTATCTCCGTTTGAATTATCAGCCGAAACCGTTAAAGATTACATCAGCACTACCCTGCTGTAAACCTCGATATAGACTTTACCGCTCTGTTTGTGCTAATACTACCTGAAATTTTAACTGCAAAGGAGCATTTATGAGCGGCGAACAGAACCCCCGCGTACTGATGGAGACCTCGAAAGGGAACATCACCATCGAACTTTTCAAGGAAAAGGCGCCGATTTCGGCGAAAAATTTCCTCAATTACGTTGCTGAAGGGCACTACGACGGGCTGATATTCCACCGCGTGATCAATGGGTTCATGATCCAGGGCGGCGGGATGGATGAGAACATGCAGCCGAAAAAGACCAAATTCGCCATCAAGAATGAAGCGGCCAACGGCCTCAAGAACCTGAAAGGGACCCTGGCAATGGCCCGCACCTCGGTTGTGGACAGTGCGACTTCACAGTTTTTCATCAATGTGGCTGACAATGCCTTTCTTGACCACAAAGGGAAAAGACCTGAAGAGTTCGGCTATGCTGTTTTCGGTCAGGTAGTGGAAGGGATGGAGGTAGTTGAGGAGATAAAGGGCGTAAAGACTGGAAACAAGGCAGGTCATGCCGATGTGCCGGTCGAAACCGTTTTCATGACAAAGCTGAGCCTGATCTGAAACACCTTAAAACGCAAGAATCAAAAGGCCGTCGAATCTTTCGACGGCCTTTTGATTTTCAGGAAAGTGCTGCGATCTGAATGTCGCCCGGATTTTCCGGGGTTGCCTCATGAAAAACTACGCAATCGCGTCCTTTGGACTTGGCCTTGAACAGGGCATCAATTGCCGCCGCGAGAAGCCCGTCGGCATCTCCGGAATCTTCAGGGAACATGGCAAGCCCTATGCTTGCCGAGAGTTTCCCTGCAGGGAGGCTGTCGACTCCGGGGATCTTCATCCTTGACGTGGCCTTTCTGACCCGGTTAGCCACCGGGATCGCATCACTCCTCAGAGTTCCGGGGAGGATTATGCAGAAAGTCTCACTGTTGAAACTGCACACCACATCCATCTGTCGTGCCGAACGGGTAATTGCCGCTACTGTCTTCTTGATCGCAGCGGAAGCGGCAGCCAGCCCGCAGATCGAGGCATAAAGGTTCAGATGATCGAGTTCGACGAGGACAATCGTAAACTTGAGGTTCTGTCTCTGACTCCTGTTCACCTCCTCGCCAAGTCTCTTATCGAGAAAACTCCTGTTGTAAAGTTTTGTTGCCGGGTCTACTGCTGAAAGGTTTGTCAGCATCTCCGCCTGCTGCCTCGACTCTGTCCGCTCCAGCACCATCACCGCCTGCCCGAGAAGGAGCGCCAGAAGCTGCAGATCGCTCTCGGCAAAGATATCGTTCCCCTCCTTGTCGGAAAGGTTGAGCACCCCGATGATCTTCCGATCCTTCCTGAACGGCATACTGATGAACGATTTGGTCCGGTACCTCGGCCTGTTGGTCGTGGCAACCCTGCTGTCCGTCTCGATGTCGTTGACCACTATCGGCGCTCCGGTGGCAGCGACCTTTCCGGCTATCCCCTCGCCGATCTTGATGTTCAGGCTTTTCGATATCTGCTCATTCAATCCGAGAGAAGCGACTATTTTCAAAGTGTGCCCTGATTCGTCAAAGATCATGAGAGAACCCGACGCTGCCCCGAGAAACTCGGCCGAAGTGCTCAGAATGCGCGAATAAAGCTCTTCGACCGACCTGACTTCAAGCATGGAGTTCGTCATGGCGAGAAGCCGGACCGGCAGCGATGAACCGGAGTAGTGATTCGCCTCGTTTCTGAGCTGCATGAGACGTGATGCCGCCCGTCCCGTCAGTATCTCGGCAAGCAGTGCATCTCTGGGCTGAAGCTCCAGATCCGGGAGAAGGATGCAGCCGAGCAACTCATTCCCTGCCATCAGAGGCAGAAAAGTTGCGCTCTGGGCTCCCATGGTCTGAAAGAATTCACCAGTCTCGGAAATGAGCCGGGGCGCCCTTTCGCCGGGATTATCCCCCATGAGCTTGTGGATGAAAACACTTGACGTCTGTCCCAGATCGGACGGCAGCCCCCAGGTCCCCCGGACGGAAAACGCTTCCCCGTCAAGACCCGAAATAGCTACGGCAATCTGCTGACAGTCGAAAAGCACCCCGAAAGATTCGCTGAGGAGTGCAATGACTTCATCGAGGGTTTTTCCCCTGTCCAGCTGGGTCGAAATGCCCACGACAGAGTTAAGGCGGGATACGGTAGCTTCAAGCACGTGATTATGAACATTCGAGCTGAGGATCGAGGGGAGAATCCGGTGGACCCTGTCCGCTGTTTCACGGACATCATCCAGTTCGACCACAGGAAGGCTCCCCAGACGGTCAAGTACCGTAAAAGGCTTTATGCCGGCAGACCTGCTCATGCTCTCCAGATAAAAGAGGTTTACGGAGCTGGTCCTGACCCCCCAGGCGATGAGGCATCTGTTGGACATCGCCGGGTCGGGAAAGCGAATGGCGAAGCCGAGCAGTCCCAGCGGGCAGCGTCCGATCACGGGAACAACTCTGGCAAGCGCCTCACGAACAAGATCGTCGACCGGCAGAGTACAGCTTTTACTGCACTCTGCCGTTGCTCCGCAGATGCCGCACAGCTGTCCGGATGAGACGTTTTTTGCGATTACCCCTTCACCCTGAGAGAAAATGGCAAGAGTGTACGGAGCAGTGAACGAGTACGATCGCAACGAGTCAAGAATATCAACCGGATTCATGGCCATTGTCTTAACTGACAAAAATGCTCCTGAGAATGCAATTTTTCCAGCCCGTTCAACGACTTATGCAAAGTACGAGCCTAAATGACTAGACTGCACCCCCCACTGTCATATCACTGATCAAAAGCGTGGGCTGCGCATCGGCGACCGGAACACCCTGCCCATCCTTCCCGCAGGTTCCTATGCCGAAGCCGAGATCCGTACCGACCATCATGATGTTCTTCAGGACATCCGGCCCGTTCCCGGTAAGAGTTGCACCTCTCACGGGCTCGCACACAGAGCCGTTCCTGATCAGATACCCTTCCGACACTTCGAACATGAACTCTCCGGTCACGGTATTCACCTGCCCTCCCCCCATCTTCCTGACGAAAAGCCCGCTTTGAACCGCCTTGACTATCTCTTCGGGCAGAGTAGTTCCCGGAGCTATCAGCGTATTGGTCATCCTGACAATCGGCCGCGCGTGATAAGACTCCCTGCGGCCGTTGCCGGTAGATGCGACGCTATCCTTCATCGCAGTAAGACGGTCATAGAGATACCCTTTCAGGATGCCGTTTTCGACCAGAACAGTTCTTTGCCCCGGGACTCCTTCGCTGTCGAATGGAAACGAGCCCCTGGCATACGGTATGGTCGCATCGTCGATCACCGAAACAAGCTTCGAGGCCACCTGTTCACCGATCCTCCCCCGGTACACGGATGTCCCGCCCTGCACGAGATCCGCCTCAAGTCCGTGGCCGATAGCCTCATGAACCATTGTGCCGCCTGCCTCTGAGGAAAGGACAACCGGCATCCTCCCGCCGCGGACACGGTCTGCTTTCAGCATCATCACCGCTCGTCCGGCAGCGGCAAGGGCAATATCCACGGCGCTCTTTTCGTCAAACAGTTCAAAACCGCGGCAGGCGCCGGCAGACTCGTATCCGGTCTGGAGAACCCCGGCGTCTTCGGCGACCACCTGCGACGCGAACATCGTCCCGATCCTGCTGCTCTCGGTGAACTCGCCGAGAGAATTCACCACCTGGATCTTTGCAACTCCGTCACGATACATGGCCATGGCCTGACGGACTGATGGCGAAAAACCCCGTGCCGCCTTCTCTGCTTCTGCGACAAGAGCAACCTTCCTTTCCAGGGGGATTGCTGCAGGATGGAGTCTGACCGGATCTCCAACAGCAACATTCCGGACCGCACCGACGATGATCTGCCCGAAACACCCCTCTTTTACCCCTCTGCTGACAGATTCGGCAAGTTCCAGGAGAGATTTCTCCGTAACCTCGTTGGTATAGCCGAAGGCGGTCCTGAAGTCGCTGATCACGCGGATGCTCACTCCTCTGTCGGTGATCCCCAGGACCTTTTCGACCTTGCCGTCTTCGGCAACGATCTGCGTGGAAGAGCCCTCCTCAAGGTAGATCTCGGCAAACTCGCCGCCTGCTGCAAGCGCCTTCCTGAGTATGGCAGTGGTGTTCATTCCTTCAAGCATTTCAGTGATCCTCCTGTTCGAACTCGACTTCAGTCAGAGGTATTTCCGTAGACAAGGCATCGATGAGCAGATGCATATCCTTTTCAAACCCGGCAGGGATCGAAAGCCTCACTATCCCCTCCTTCGGCTCCACTGTCGAGAGGGTCGACATCCCTTCGTACGCCTCCAGAACGAACTTGAGATATACAAGATCACGGCGGTCCACCCTGAAGAAGCGGACAGACGGCTCAAGGAGTGCCTCAATATCTCTGTATGGCAACTTTCCCCCCTCTTCCCGGCAACTCACCCATCTCAAGGGTGCAGTCGGGAGATAATGGTCCGAACTCCTCCGCCGCTTCCGAAAGCGTTATAAAGCGGACACCCGCCGCTGTCAGCCTCTCCAGCAGGTCGACAAACAGCTCCGACCGGAGCCCCCCATCCACTTCGGCATGAATATTATGCACATTGAGGCCGGGGCGAAGCAGTGACAGATAGTGCTTGCTTATCGATTCTGCCGAGGTTCCGATTTCGCCGAAGATTTCGTCCATGGTCGGCCAGGTTGTAGGAATCTGCAATGTACGGAACCTTCTGCCTTCAACGACCGGATAAAAGGGGTAACTCCCCCGGCAGTCGCTGCTGTAATCAAGCCCCATCGCATCCTGCACTTCAAGAGCATCCTGGGTCAAGGTCCACCCCGGAGCGGCAGTCGTCCTGGCCCTTCTCCCGAATATCCTTTCGAACTGGCTCCCCGCCTTGCCGAGCTCCATGGCGGTAACCGGCTTGGGGAACCATGCGAGCAGATCCTGCCACTTTACATGATCCCAGCCATGAATGCCGACCTCATGCCCTCGCTTTTCCGTTTCCAGCAGGATCTCCCGAAAGGATGATGCAATTGGCGGGGGCGGGAAAAGCGTCCCGTACAGCATGGTCTTGAAGTTGAACTTGGACAAGGCTCTGGTCCGCAGCGCCTGCCGCAGAAACCCCTTCTGCATCAAAACCCGCCGGATGGCCTTTCCCGAGTTGTCCGGACCCATCGAAAAGTAGAAAGTTGCCCTGACCCCAAAACGTTCGAGGATATGCAGAAGTAGCGGAACGTTGTCGCGGGTTCCGGCATAGGTATCCACATCTGCCTTGATGGCTAAAACCGGGGTGAGCATAATTGGTTCCGCATACGGAGTGAATGGCCATTGTACAATGCCATAAAAATGGTTTAATAGTTGATGATGAGGGGCTCAATGTAATATATTGTGCAAGCAGTTGGCAAGCTAGTTATCATGAGGAGCTGCGCGGGAATTTCCGGACAGTCCTCCAGAGGAGGCGTAATTATGGGAAAACGTTACAGGGTGCTGATCGGCGGTGAATGGACTGGTGATGACCTTCCAGGAATAGATGTCCTGAACCCTTTTGATGACACTTTGATCGGAATAGTTCCGGAAGCCGACCCGGCGCTGGTAGAAAAAGCCGTAACTGCTGCACTGGAAGGGTTCAAGGTCAACTCCGCCCTCCCCGCATGGAAGCGCGCCGAGATCCTTGAGAAAACAGCCGGATTCATGCTCAGGGACAAGGAAGAGATTGCCGGCATTATTGCCAAGGAAGCCGGCAAATCCTGGAAGTTTGCTCTTGCGGAAGCAGAGAGAACCGCCGAGACTTTCCGCTTCGCCTCTCTCGAAGCCCGCAACGAGCACGGTGAGGTCGTTCCGATGGATGCCTCGCCTGTATCTGCGGGTCGCTTCGGCTTTTATCTGCGGGTACCGATCGGGGTCATCGGCGCCATCACGCCGTTCAACTTCCCTATGAACCTGGTAGCCCACAAGGTAGCCCCGGCCATCGCAGCTGGGAATGCCCTTGTGGTAAAACCGGCAACGAAAACACCACTCTCTCTGCTGAAGATGGCCGAGCTGCTGGAAGAGGCCGGACTTCCGGCCGGAGTGCTGAATGTAGTCATCGGCAGCGGCAAAGTGGTGGGGAACCAGCTTGTGAAGGACGACCGGCTGGCCATGATAACTTTCACCGGCAGCCCGCCGGTCGGACGCGGCATAAAAGAGCTGGCCGGCCTCAAGCGGGTCACCCTGGAGCTTGGTTCAAACTCTCCGACCATCATCGATGAAGACGCCGATCTGGCCAAAGCGATACCGCGCTGTGTCATGGGGAGCTTTGCCAACTCGGGTCAGGTCTGCATCTCGGTACAGCGCATCTTTGTGCACCGGAAACGTTACGAAGAGTTCCTGACCA
Organism: Geobacteraceae bacterium; assembly: GCA_041500085.1. GTDB lineage: Bacteria > Desulfobacterota > Desulfuromonadia > Geobacterales > DSM-12255 > VEOV01. The sequence goes on along the minus strand of JBGQLM010000009.1, from coordinate 29,083 downwards.
AAATTGTTGCCGCAACAAAGCAGCTGGTCGTCGGAGACCCGATGGACCGCAGGTGCGATATCGGCCCGATGATCAGCAGTGTCGAGCTGGAGCGCGCCCTGGTCTGGCTGGAGGAGGCAAAAGCCCTTGGCGCCAGGGTGGAGACCGGCGGTGCCCGGATCGGCAACTGCCTTGAGCCGACGATACTCAGCGGGGTTACGCCCGAAATGAAGGTGATGTGCTCCGAAGTCTTTGCCCCGATTGTCTCGATCGTACCGTTCGACACCTTCGAAGAGGCGCTCGATATGGCCGATGCTTCGGTTTACGGCCTCCAGGCCGGAATCTACACCAATGACATCAACAAGGCTTTCCGGGCGATAAAGCGTCTCGATGTCGGAGGGGTGATCATCAACGATGTACCGACTTTCCGTGTGGACCATATGCCTTACGGCGGCAACAAGGAGAGCGGCCTGGGGCGGGAAGGGATCAGATTTGCCATGGAGGAGATGACCAATATCAAGATGGTTTGCATTAATCTTTGATGTTTTTGAAAAAAAGTATTGACATGGTTCGTTACGGAGGAATAGTATCCCTATTCGATTGAATCATGCCCTGTTTTTAGACAGTGCTTAATAAACAAAAGGAAAAAGGTATTTATCACATGAAAAAGATGATCTCACTCGCACTTTGCCTGACTCTGGCTCTTGCTTTCGCAGCCGGCTGCAAGAAAAAAGAAGAAGCACCTAAAGAAGTAGCTCCTGCTGCTGCACCTGCTGCTCCTGTAATGGGTCAGCCGACTTCCAAGCAGACTCCTGCACCTGCTGCTGCTCCTGCTGGCGCACCTGCTGCTCCTGCAGAAAAAGCTCCTGCTGCTCCCAAGCACTAATCGGCACTCTCTTTTTGAGAACGAAATGGCTCGCAGGCAACTGCGAGCCATTTTTTTGCATTAAACCCGAATCCGTGACAGTGAGGGCCTTTTCTCGCTGCAACGCCTCTGCTTCTGCATCGACGTCGGTTTGTTTGCCGGCGGAGAGGGCCAGTGGTACTATCGATTGTGGCAACATCCGGCCATGTGCTCCGGCTGTTTCCGCTCGAAAAGGCTCTCACTGTCACGGTTCACCTTAAACTAAATTTGGAGGATTATTTATGGAAAAAACATTTGCAATCATCAAACCTGATGCAGTCGAGCGCAACCTGATCGGCAAGGTTCTCGACAAGATCGAGACCGCAGGGTTCAGGATCGTCGGCATGAAGAAGATGCAGCTCAGCCGCGCCCAGGCAGAAGGTTTCTACTATGTCCACAAGGAGCGCCCCTTTTTCAACGACCTCTGCTCCTTCATGTCGCGCAGCCCTGTCGTACTTCTCTGCCTTGAGAAGAAAAACGCCATCGCCGACTGGCGTACCCTGATGGGCGCCACCAACCCGGCCAATGCCGATGCCGGCACCATCCGCAAGGAGTTCGCCAAGAACATCGAAGAGAATACCGTTCACGGTTCCGACGCGCCGGAAACCGCAGCTTTCGAGATTCCCTACTTCTTCAGCTCCCTTGAGCTCGTCTGATCTGATTTTTATTTGAGCCGAAAAAAGCCCTCTCGCACTTCGCGGGAGGGCTTTTTTATTTTCAGAACCCGCCAATACCACTCAATTTATCCCCTTGACGTCTGCCGCAATAATTTGCTACAAAATATCATTACCGTTTTAATGAGAAGGCGGGGCGCTGCAAATAGCGCGCACGGTGAACGGATGCCGGCAATGACTGGCCTGCAATGAGGAGATAATTTTGATGAAAAAAACAGCGCTGCCGATCCTTGTTCTGCTGTCAGCTCTGGTTGTAGCAGTGCCTGTCTCTGCCGGTGAAACCTCCGCCACGACCGCTTCGCTCGATGGAACGAAAGCGGAAAAAGGGCTGGCACTGGTGTTGGCCGATGGGGATGAGCTGGTGAAAAAGCACTGCACCGGCTGTCATACCGAAGGGCGCATCATGAACGCCATGCAGGCCATGCGCGGTGAACAGGCCGAGAATTTTGAAAAGCAGATGAAAAGCATCATTCTCCGCAAGATCAGGCTGACCAACGGCAACATCTCGCGCCAGGACGGCAAGAAGATTATTGAATACCTGTTCACCGTCTGGCAACGACAGAAGCTATCAGCCACGCTTTCCGTGCCCGTTTCAAGCGGCTTTTCACCGCTGCGCAGCTAACCGGACAGATTGTCGATAGCAAGAAAAACTCTTACTCCAGCCTTGTCAGATACGCATCCCGGGTCAACCGAAATTCCTCCATTCGATACATGTGCCAGTATCAGAACATGCCGGTCAGGAGATAAAGGGAATATTGCTCATATTCCGGGTGGACTATCGGCTCTGATTGGACGGAATAAAAAAGTTGACAAGCGATCACCGCAGATGATATTGAATATGAAAATCATTATTCAGATCAATCTACACCAGCCATGTACATATACAGGCCTAACAGGAGCCTGTCAGCCTCACGGAGCCAGGGTTGAAACACATGTTTGAAAATTCATAATGGCTTTGACTAACCCTTTTTTTTGACTGGTAAATGAAAATAAAAGTCAATATCACAGGTGGCCGAAACTGCCACGACACCACAGGAGGTAGTAGATGAAAAGATTTGGTTTGGTAACAGCAGTCATGGCCGGGGTGCTCTTCATGGCTGCCTCGTCCCGTGCGGATTCTATCACTGACCTGCAGCAGCAACTTGACGAGCTCAAGGGTAAAATACAGGAACTCCAGCCGCAAAAGAAAGTCGAGCCGCACAACGAGAAGAGCAGCTACCTGAAAGGGTTGTGGGGCAATACCAATATCAGCGGTTACGGCGAACTGGATTATATCTTCACCAGGGAGAACGGCAACGGCAATGGCGGCAACACCCTCGATCCACACCGGGTTGTGCTCAATGTGACGTCCCAGCTGGCCGACTGGATCAACTTCAATTCCGAACTGGAGTGGGAGCATGGCGGCAGTGACGGGGGCCCTGACGGCAGCATTTCAGTGGAACAGGCCTATCTGACTTTCAGGCTCAATCCGGCCTTCAATGTCAAAAGCGGCGTCATGCTGATGCCCATGGGGGCAATCAACCAGAACCACGAACCCATCAGTTTTTATTCCAGCGCGCGTCCGGCTCTGGACAGGATCCTGATACCGAGCACCTGGCAGGAGATGGGGATCGGAGCATCCGGAGCACTGCATAGCAAGGTCGATTATCAGCTGATGGCGGTGACCGGTCTCGACGGCACCGGTTTCGATGCAGAGAACGGTCTGCGGGAAGGACGGCAGGACTTTGGCAAGGACAGCAACCGCAATTTTGCCGTGACCGGCCGGCTCGACATACGTCCCATCCAGAATATGACCACATCAGTGTCACTCTATTCGGGCAATTCGGCGCCCAGCGGCAGCCAGTCTGCATACACCACGATTGCGGCTTTCGACGGACGGTACCGGCTCAGTGATTTCGAGCTGGCAGGAGAGTACGTGCACGTCTATCAGGACCATCCCGAGTTATTGAACACCGAGATCGGCAGGAACATGTCCGGTTACTGGATCGAGGGCGCCTGGCATGCGCTGCCCAAGGCATGGAAACAAGGAAAACTGGCAAATGCGGATACCGTGCTTTTTGCACGCTACTCGGAGTTCAACACGCAGGACGGCGGAGCCATAGACCCCAGCAAGACCAGCGGCAGATTTGACCGGAACTACACCACTGTGGGCGTGTCGTTCCTGCCGGTCCCTTCGGTGGCCATCAAGGCTGACTACCAGTTCTTCGGCGACAAGCGCACTGCCGGCGAGACTGCCGTGGACAATGACAAGTTTCAGGTAACGGTCGGTTTTGTCTTCTAGGAGTCAGCACCTATTGCAGAGGGTCAGACCTGCGCAAAGACAACCATGATTATTTCCGCCAGCAGGCGCACCGACATACCGGCCTTTTATGCCGACTGGTTCATGAGCCGGGTCAGGGAGGGTTTTTTCTACCGGGTCAACCCCTTCAACAGCAGCCAGGTCACCGGCTTTAGCCTGAAGCCGGAAGATGTGGACGCCGTCTGCTTCTGGACCAAGAACCCGCGGCCGCTCCTGATGCACCTGGACGAACTGGACGAAAGGGGGCTGAACTACTACTTCCAGTTTACCCTCAATCCTTACGACCGGACGTTCGAACCCCACGTTCCGCCGCTGCAGGAGCGGATCGAAACCATGAAGGCACTGGCAGGCCGGATCGGTCCGGATCGGGTGGTATTGCGCTACGACCCGATCATCCTCTCCAGCGTTACAACCGCTAGCTGGCATCTGGAACAGGCAGCACGGATGGCCGGACTGCTGAAGGGCGCCACCTGCCGGCTGGTGTTCAGCTTCTGCGACTTCTACGGCAAGGGACAGGGGAGGCTGCACAGGGCGGTGCAGAGGACCGGCATCACGCTGGAGGAGATCGCCGCTCCCGAAAACCGGGAAGCGCTAGAAGAGATAGCACGGGGCTTCAGGGAGATCGCCGACAGCCACGGACTGGAGATATTCACCTGCAGCGAGGAGGTGGACCTGAGCGCCTTTGGCATCGAGCACGGCGCCTGCATCGACGGCGAGCTGATCCGGAAGCTGTTCGGGGGAAAAGCCTCCGTGAAGAAGGACAAAAACCAGCGCGCCGCCTGCAAATGTGTGGAGTCGGTGGATATGGGGAGCTACAACAGCTGCAGTTTCCGGTGCGCCTACTGTTACGCCAATTTCAACGAGAGGATAATCGATAGCAACCGCCGGAAGCATGATCCGGACAGCCCGGTGCTGCTGGGCCAATGTGGGGAGCAGGTCGAAATCAGGACAGCATTGGGCGGGAAGAAGAGAAGATGAGATAAGGACAGCAGTTGAATGCCACCTGCACTCGTGCTGCGGGGCTATTTCTGCATTTCTAAGCTCATGGAGCTACAGCCGATAAACTCGCCCTGCGGGCTCAGACAGTATCGGCTGCTTACGCTCCATTTAGCCAAGAAATGCGACGAAATACCCCTGAGGCACTCATTCCGGCAGCATCCAACTGCCTGACTGCCGGGTCCAGGTTAATTCGGCTGAAGCGCCTCGAAGTGGGTCATCGCCTTGAAACTCCGGTAGCGCTCATCTATTTCGCTGTACTGCAGGGTCCTCAGGCGGTCGAGGCTGAAATCCTCGACATTGAACGAGGCCATGACACTGCCGAAGATGATCGCCTGCCTGATCCCATCCTCCGAAACGTTCCCCGTGTTCGCCAGGTACCCCATGAAGCCGCCGGCAAAGGTATCGCCCGCCCCGGTCGGATCGAAGACTTTTTCCAGCGGGTACGCCGGAGCGGCAAAGATGGAATCCTTCGTAAAGAGCAGCACCCCATACTCGCCCCGCTTGATGATCAGGTTTTTCGCCCCCATCGCCAGAATCGCCTTTGCGGCCTTTACCAGGTTGACCTCACCGGAAAGCTGCCTGGCCTCCCCTTCGTTGATGATGAAGAAATCGACCTTGGAGATGACCTTTTTGAGGACTTCCGGCTTGGAGGAAATCCAGAAATTCATGGTGTCGCACGCTATGACACGGGGCTTCTTGACCTGGGCCAGGACTTCGAGCTGCAGTTCCGGATCGATATTGGCAAGGATGAGATATTCGGTGTCCGCATACTCGGCCGGGATCTGCGGCCTGAAAGTCTGAAATACGTTCAGCTGGGTATCTAGAGTCTGCGCCTCGTTGAGATCGAACCCGTACTTCCCTTTCCAGTGGAAAGTCTTGCCGCTCGCGCGCACCAGACCCCGCAGGTCGATGTTCCTTGATTTCAGGAAGTCGATATGCTCTTGGGGGAAATCGTCCCCGATGATCCCCACCAGATTGACATCGGTAAAGAAACTGGCGGAAGTCGAAAAATAGGTGGCTGAGCCGCCAAGAACGTTTTCGCCTACGCCGAAAGGGGTCTCCACCGAGTCTATCGCTACCGAACCGACAACAAGAATGCTCATGCTCTTCTCCTCGAGTTATAATCAGCCCAATTTATTACCTTGCAGACTTTCAGCTGTCAATCGATTTCACGTTTGCATTAGTGGTTATCAGCTGATAGATTCCATTTGATTATCGCAGTTGAGTAGTGCCGAAATGAGTCATTGGGGCTGTTTCGTTGCAGTTCTTGGTGATATGTAGCGTTAAGCAGCCGATACTGTCTGAGCGAAGCGAGTTTATCGGCTGTAGCGAAATGAGCCTAGAAGTGCAGAAATAGCTCCACTAGACGAATGCAGGCAGTGCTCAACTGCTATTTACGGAATCAAAGTTTAATCAGGAGGCAAGCAATGCTCAGTTCAAACAACGACCTCGGTGCGGCACTTTACAAAACCTGGAGCGAGAAGCAGCGCGTCGATGAGATAGAGAAGCTGGTTCATGGATTCAGAAACGGAGTGCCAATCGGGATACTCTGCAAGATGACAGAAACCATCGCAGGAAACAAGAAGAAGGCAAAGAAGATCCTGAAAGAGCTTCTTACACCTGAAGAGCGCAAATCTGCAGTGCAATCGGCAGAAGGCGGCATGATCCCTGTCCTGAAATCTTTCCTGGAGTAACTGATGCTCTCGTTCACAGCAACCCTTACCGACCACTGCCGGCAGGTGGAAAGCTTCCTGCACAACCTGATGCCCGGTGCAACGCGCGGCTATATGCAGAAGCTGATAAAGAGCAGGCATCTTCTCCTTAACGGTGCGGCCACGTCCCCTTCTGCGCTGCTGAGCCTTAACGACACTGTAACATTAAAAGAGAGCGTCAGGAGTGCCGGGCTTCTGGGCAAACCCCGGCCGGAGGTCGACCTGCTGTTTGAAGATGACATGATCGCCATCGTGAACAAAAACCCGGGACGATCGGTACACAAGGCTGCGGAAGGGTCGGATACGGATCTCATAACATTTTGCGAAGATTACCTGATCAAGAGAGGGACCCCTTGCAAACTAAGGCCGGCAAACAGGCTGGACCGCGGCACTTCCGGCGCAGTCATCCTGGCAAAGAGCCCTACATCTGCCGGAATCCTCGGAAGGTTCATCCGCGAAAAGGGTCTGGGAAAGATCTATCTTGCCGTTGTCGAAGGAGAGATTGCGGAAAAAGGGGAGATGAACATCCCGCTCGAAGGGAAGGAGTCCCTGACCGCGTACCGAAGGATCTTCCAGGGAAAGGACGATGCCATTGTTGCCGTCTATCCTGTCTCGGGAAGGATGCACCAGATTCGCAAGCATTTCAGCAGCTATGGCCATCCGGTCCTGGGGGATATAAGGTATGGAGGAATGCTGGTCAAAGGTCTGGGAGGCCATGCCCTGCACGCTTTCGCGGTGACATTCCCCCACCCTTTATCAGAAGAGATGATGACTGTTTATGCGCCGCTGCCGGAAACACTGCTTGAACTGATCCGGCAGATCGCCGGAGACAGCACCCCGCTGATACTTTCGGTCCTCAAGGGTCTCAAGCCTTTGGAACCGGTTCCCGAACAGACTGACTGACAGCTACCTGCTGAAGAAGATATCCCCGTACCAGGCCAGAGCATGGCTTCCGGTATTATCGGTATCGGTCATGAACGCAACTGCCGACGGATCGTCAGGCTCTTTATGGAAATACCTCCGGTAATCTTCGACATAGTTGCGACGCTCATGCCGCCAGATCCCTGCATAACGGTTTCCGGACTCGACGGCAACAATTGCAACTCTGTCACTGTATGGGCTGGCGATGATTTCTCCGACCGTTAGCCTGTCCGACCAGACATAAACGATCGATCTCGTCTGCCAGAACAGCTTGCCCGGGAAGACCAGGTACACCCTGGCAGCATAGTCATCGAAAGCCTTACTGCGCGGGTCTGCTGCAGGCACAACCCCCTGTATTTTCCAGGACCAGTTGATGCAAGGGTATTTTTTCGAATCCAGTGAAATGTCACGGAAATACCCGGAAGCAGCATTGCTGCTCTCCGCTCTTACGACAGCGGAGTCCCCCTCCTTCTCGGTCGTGTAGACCGTATCCCCCTTGAAACTCTTCTTCTGCCAGGAGGAAAGATCGGCCATAGGGAAGGTGATCTTTGCCTGATCCCCATGAGCAAGCATGGGGATCAGCAGGATTAATACGCTTATGAGCCTGGGCAGCTTTAAGACCCTTGGCACGCTGATCAGCTTTTACCGTCCCTTCGCTTTTTCATGTAGGACAGGTACTGCTTACCCTCCCGCAGCAGCTTCTTTCTCTCGGTCGAATCGACAATCATCCTGCCAATGCTGCGCATGATGTACTTCGGACGGAAATAAAACCTGTTGTAAAACTGCTCGACCGAGTCGAATATCTCGGCAGACGAAAGGTTCGGGTACTTAATGACACACTTCTGGTGACCGGAATCATCAAGAAAGGCGTCCGAAGAGATCCAGCCGTTTTCCAGGCAGAGGTCATAGAACTCGGTCCCGGGATAGGGCGATGCGATGGAAGCCTGGATCGACTCCAGATCGAGTTTTTTGGCATACTCGATAGTCTCGTTGATTGTCTCCCTGGTCTCTCCGGGCAGCCCCATTATGAAGGCGCCGTGAATGGAGAGTCCGAGTTTTTTGCAGTCGCTGGTGAACCGTGTCGCCTGTTCGACAGTGACCCCTTTTTTCATTGTCTTGAGGATCTTGTCGCTCCCGGATTCGTATCCGACCACTAGATGACGCAGACCGGCCTCTTTCATGATCTTTAGCGTCTCGTAGTCGCAGTTGGCACGGGCATTTATCGCCCACGAGATGCCCAGCGGCTTGATCAGCCTTGCCACTTCCCGGGCATGACTGATATTGGCGGTAAAGGTATCGTCATCGAACGAAAGCTCCTTCATCTGCGGAATATTCTCGACAATCCACTTCACCTCTTCATACACGTTCTGCGGAGAGCGGCAGCGCATGGTGCGGCCGGAAAAGGTCTGGGGCCAGAGGCAGTAGATGCAGCGTGCCGGGCAGCCGCGGCTTGTGTAGATCGATACATACGGATGAAGAAAGTGAGGGATCACATACTCGTTTATCGGCAGGTCGCGTTGGTAGATCTTCGAGGCAAACGGAAGTGCGTCCAGATCCGTCAGGGGCTGGCGTTCCGGAGTATGCACGACCTCTTCACCCTGATAAAAACTGATGCCGTCGACCTTGTCCCACTCTCTCCCCTCGCAAAGCTCCCTGATCGAGTAGTCGAACTCACCGCGGCAGACCAGATCGACTGCCCCGGCAGACTGGCGGAGCGACTCTTCCGGCAGGATCGAGACATGGGGGCCGACCAGGACGGTTACCGTTTCCGGCCGCTGCGCTTTGACCGCGCGTGCCGTTGCAGTATCTATTGCCAGCGTCGGAGTGGAGGTGTACATGACCACCATGTCGAAATCCCTGGCGATTTCAAGGCAGGCGGCAAGATCAAGACGCTGCACCGGCGCATCGACGACCCTTGATCCTTCGATCATGCCGGCCGGATAGCAGAGCCAGGTAGGATACCAGAAGGAGGTGACTTCACGTGAAGCCTGATAACGTGCTCCGGCCCCACCGTCGAAATCATCGAAGGTTGGCGGATTCAGAAAAAGCGGTTTCATAGCAACTCCTTATCTACTCTTGCAAAACGGGTAGCTCTCATTTGATAGATCTCCTCAGGGTTGAGAGAAGATGATGCAAGAAGCGTCTCAACCCTTTCGCGGTCAGTATCTGCGTACCGTATCGCCAGACCGCAGTCGGAAGAGAGCGCCCGCGGCGCAGGTATGAGCAGTATCGGTATCTTGTCACCTTTCAACAGCTTCTCAGCCTTCATAACCCTGTGTACAGAGTTAAAAATCGCCACATAATCGCCTTCGTTTACCATAATTGTTCCTGTTTTCTAGATGCGGATTGACTTTGACAGGTTCAAAAGCATACTATTACCCGATGAATGAACCGCTTATCCTTATCGGGCTTATTTTGACTGCAGTTGCAATAAACATCCCGCTCGGCTATGTGCGGCAGGGTGTCGCTAAATTCAGCTTTGCCTGGTACTTCTATATCCACTTGAGCATCCCGCTCATTATATACCTCAGAGTCAAATCCGGATACAGCTGGAAATTCATCCCTCTCACCATTGCCGGCGCCGTACTCGGGCAGATAATAGGCGGCAGGGCAAGAAAAAGGCGGGACGCCGATGGCTGCTGAAAAGCGCCCTAAAATGAAGCGTCCAATGCCGATTTCAGATCTTCTTGAATCCGCGTTCTCCGGCAAGCCCGTACAAAAGCGACTCCGGGATATCAAGGTCTGGCAGGTGTGGGAGGAAGCCGTCGGAGCACAGATTGCCTCAAAGGCATCACCGGCATCCATCCGTGACGGAGTGCTCACCCTGAGAGTGAAAGGGTCTGCCTGGATGCAACAGCTCTCTCTCATGAAACATGATATAATCTTCCATCTGAACAGCATTATCGGAGAACAGGTAGTCAGCGATCTTGTCTTCAAGCAGGGGACCATCAATAAAATTCAAGATGATCTGCCTGAGGCGTCCCCTGAAAAGCGACAGTTGTCAAAGCACGAAAAGGAGTCCCTGGAAGAGATCGTCTCCCCGCTGAAAGAGCAGGAACTCCGTGATGCGTTCATCTCTCTCTTCTCATCCCAGCTTGCTGATTCTCCCCGTAAATAGACTCTTTTACCGCTATCGGCGGAAGCACTTCAAGCGCTCGTTTTTTCCCTTTAAGCAGCTCGATCAGAAACATCCTCGCCGGAAGAGAAAAATCGCCATGGACCATCTGGAGCCTGACCGGGCAGAGATTGATATTCAGGCACGCTGCCAGCAGCTCAGCAAGTCGCTCGGGGTTATAGATCATGCAGACAGATCCGCCGGGTTTCACCATCTTCTTTGCAATTGCCAGGAAATCCGCCAGTGACGCAGTCGACTCATGCCGCGCCCGATCCCGGCCCGCTTTCGGGCTGGTTTTTCCCTCGCCCAGCTTCCGGTAAGGCGGATTGGAGATCACAAGATCGAAACTTTCAGGCTCAAGACTCCCCTTTAGTGACAGGATATCCGACTCGATAATCGTGATCCTGCCGGAAAGGGTGTTAGCTGAAGCGTTTCGCAACGCAAGAGAAGCCATCTCCGTCTGAAACTCAACCCCGACAATGCTTGAATCCGGCACTTTACGGGCCATGACCAGCGGAATGATCCCGCAGCCAGTACCGAGATCGAGTATCCGCAGAGCCTCGCTTCCGGCGAAATCACAAAGCAGCAGCGGATCAAGCGAAAATCGGTAGCCGGCCTTCGGCTGGATGATCTTCAAATCATAATCACGGAGCTCGTCCTCTGTCTCGTCAATGCTCAAACGTTCCCGGACCTTCCGGTTCATCTCGTCGTACTGCGCGATCTGTTCGGCCAGGGAGAGCGCTTTCCTGCAGCAGTTCTCCTTTCGCAGACACAACTCGCACCGGTCATCGCCACACCACTGGCAGAAGGTGCAGTCCGGGCAGGGGTGTTTTTTGGGAGCGGCAGGCTCTAAAATCCGCATCCTCCTTAATTTGTCCGAAACCGTGGCGGTGAAAGCCGTCTCTCACGGCCACGCCTCCGCTTTTGCGGTGACGGCGGATTGTTCAGCAGCGGTGAAGATCAGCGGGGCTGTCGATTGTGGCAACATCTGGCCATGTGCTCCGGCTGTTGCCGTTCGATACGGCTCTCACCGCCACAGATTGAAGTTTTTGTCAATAGACGACATTTCTCTTCGGGGCGCTTCCGGCAAGGATTGCAGCGAAGTTTTTCCCTGAATCGGCGTTTATCAGCAGGTAGCGCGGCAGCTTCATGACACTCTCGGCTGCTGTGGCATGGCGCCGTTCGATGGTGAAGGTGCCGGTGTAGCCTGCCGCTGCGGCTCTCCGGAGCAGGTCGTCGTCATAGATCCCGAACGGCCAGGCCAGAAGGTCAACCGTTACGCCGAGCTCTTTGTTGATTTTATCTTTAGCTTTCAGAAGCTGGGTCGACACCAGCTTGTCAAAATCGGCAGGCTTGAGCTTCCTGCGCTCTTTCTTGAAGTTGGGGTGCCAGTAGGTATGCGACTGAAAATCGAACAGGCCGCTTTTCTTGAGCTCCCGGAGCTGATCCCAGGTCAGGGCGTACTTTGCGTTGGATACGGCTGAGGGATATATGAAGATCGTCACCGGCACATTGTACTTCTTCGCGAGCGGATACATATCCGAATAAACCGATTTATGAGCATCATCTTCGACAATGACCACCGACTTGGGCGCCGGCGCCGGACCTTTTTTCTGATACCAGTTTACCAATTGACGTAGCGGGATGACCTTGTAGCCGTTATCCTTCAGGTACTTCAGATGCTCTTCGAATACAGTTGTCTTCATGGTCATGCCGTCGGCCACGGTTGGGCCGAACCGGTGATACAGGAGGATCGGTACGTTCACTTCTGACTGGGCTGCATGGGAATTAGGGATAAAGCATAGGGAAACAAGGACAATCAGGACTGCGCGGATAAACATCTTGGACTAGACCTCCGGATATCTTGGTAGAATGAGTTTCAATAAAAACGGAGCCGGTTTTGCTTGATCGGCTCCTTACGAGGTGGTCATGATTGCAGCAGAGGCAAGTCAACTGTTCTGAATTTACATGAAGCAGATTTCTTTGGCTATATTTTTTCGCAAGAACCTTTTCCATCCACGACACGCGATGCCGCAGCGGCTGGAATCAAGGTTGTCCTCCGAACCCTTCTCCCAGTTCTATTTACAGAAACAACCGATAATCGGCATGGAGAGCATCAGCCAGTTTATGGGCGGTTATTTTGCCGATGCCGCGCTTTCCAGCCTCCATTTCGCTGATATGACGGCGGGGAATTCCGGTTAGCTCGGAAAGTTGCACCTGCGTAAGCTCCTCCCGATAACGAATGCCTTTCAAATAGACCCCGTGCGGATTTGTCAACAATTCAGGTGACAGCTCTTCCGCAGAGATGGAGTCTACAGAAGCTTCTACGGCTCCGGCTTCGCGGGCATACTTGCGCAAGCGGCTGATTGCCTGGGGTGAACCATAAAATCTGACGCTTTCAGTAGGGTGCTTTTTCGTGCGTTCCAACATATTGAACCTCCACCAGCTTGACTGTCTTGTCTGTCACTTGCCACACGGCAACATATGTCGGTTGTCCTTTTTTCAGGTGGCAATGATGACGATTGCCGTCAAGCTTTGAGTAGTTCAGCCATGTACCGCGAACAGGGCCATATGTCATGATTTCGAGTATCAGAGCATTCAGGATAACCCTGATACGCTCCGGTAATTTGCTCCGTTGTTTTTCCGCTTGTCGGCTATAAGTTACAAACCATGGCATGTGATTATTGTACCTTTTTTTAGTACATTGTCAACGAAAGAAACACAAGAGATACGGTACCAACGTCCGAGGGAGGCTCCTGGGTAAATTCAGGGACACCATACCTATTTATCCGAGGGGTAAATTCAGTAAATTCAGGGACACCAGAGTAAATTCAGTAAATTCAGGGACACCATACCTATTTATCCGAAAACTTCTTACGTCCAGCTTTCAAGGGTTTCACCGGGCGTTGCAAGACGTTCTCAAGGGAATCAAGAAAAGAGTCAGTCCCTAAAGCCCGTCCTGTCCGCTCATGGCGACGGATCTTCTCGGTATCCTCTCCGTCGGCATCAGCCAGAAACTGCCGCCACTCGCCAACCATCTCCAGAAGCGGGGAAACTTTAACGAGAAGGTCGTCCTTGCCCTCTGCATGGGCACTGGCGCTGCTCCAACGCCATGAATAGGGATCAGGGGCAAGACATGCCCGCACCGGATTCATTTCTATGTACTTTGTCGCTGCCAGCAGATAGGTCTCGTCCATGGGGAAAGACGAAAACCGTCCTTGCCACAAGTGCCCGGTCCACTTCTGGCGACGATTGATCATGACGGAGTAACGACGGTGAGCCTCGCCGATTGCCTGCCGCAGCCCTTCTTCCGATTCAGGAACGGCGATGAGGTGGACATGGTTAGGCATCAGACAGTAAGCCCATATTGCCACGTTGAGCTTCCGGCACCACTCGGCCATCAGCGCAAGATAAGCCTGATAGTCTTCATCCCGGAAAAAGGTTTCCATTCTCCGGTTGCCACGCTGGGTAATGTGGTGGGGAATTCCTGGGGCAATTATGCGGGCGATTCGTGGCATGGGAGAAAGCTACGCTTCGAAAGGGTTGGCGTCAAGTAAATAGGTATGGTGTCCCTGTATTTTTCCAAGGATATTCTTTCTGTTTGTGATTCTTATTTGAGAAATAATCGCTCAAATCGAGCCATAAATTCAGATAACCTGGTTTAAAAATAATAAATACGATATTTGACTGCCACGAGAGCGGATCAACTAACGTCGTATAGGAAGGTATACGAAACCTGCCCTCCTTATCTGTCAGCGTCTCCCGGACATTGATAATGGTGTTTCCCGAACCGCCGCCAAAAATATTCATGGTCTCTTTTTCATACTGGGCCACTACTACCGCTCCTACAAGGGGCTGTTTCGTTTCCTGGTCCAATATAGTTCCTTCAAATGTTGGGGCATGATAGAACATGCAGCCAGTCATAGGTGTTGACAAAACCAGTAACATCAATATCCTTGCAATCCACTGTTTCATTTATTTCACCTTCCCATTTTAGACAGTTGGCAGATAAGTTTTTAAAAGCTGAATATTCTCCACATGCCATCAGTATCTCGGTTAAAAATCACCTGGAACGAATAGGTATCGCCATTTCTCTGAGTTTTGAATTCGTATTCGGAAAAATCTTCTTCTATTTTCACTCGATTCACGTCACCTATATTCGCGACTGCAGTTGAAAGAGCAGATCCAACAGCAGCAAATTGGCTGGTAAAGCTATTTTTCGAACTATCAGTAAAGTATGTCATTGCTCGGGTGATGTCCTGGTTGGAAAGGGAATTTTTCATACCCTTCCATATCATCTTGAATATACCGTCCATGTCGTCCTTATTCATGACATTAATAATGCTCGTATCCTTGTAAGTCTTCCCGGAACTGTCCGTTACCGTAACCGTGGGCAGATAGATTCCCGGTGTCGTGAACCTACCAGAGGCAGCCGGTGAGGCACTGCACAGCAGTTCACCCGTGCCGTCGCCATTGAAATCCCACGAGTAACTTGCCGGCGCGTCGATAAACGGCATGGCCTCCAGAGCAACGTCCAGGGCGGTCGAACCGTCGGATTTGAGCGTCGGGAGTCCGGCATTGGTTGTGATAAACGTCAGCAGCACCGAATCCGGCCCCGGACTCGCATTGATGGTGACGCTTGCCGACCGCTCCACGCCGGCATGGTCCGTCCCTTTTACCTTGAAATTGTATTCTGTCCGTCTGTCAGTTGCACAACAGAGGCAAAGTAGTTGCCGTTGATGTGGGCCGGGAATGAGCTGGCGGGTGTCGTTTCGAGGTTTCTGTAGGTTTCAACGACCAGTTGCATCCCCTTCAGGTTCGGATCAATGGCACCTTTCACGATTACCCGGTTGCGCGTGATGGTCGCGCCGCTGACTGGGGAAGCGATAACGATACTGTTCGATCCGGCCGCAGGCACGGTAATTCCGGCGGTAAACGCCGTGACGCCAGCGGTGCATGGTCGGCTGCGCAAATTACTGCAGAACTGACTATGTTATAGCCCATCCATAATACAAAAAACCGCTCCACCGGTCTATGCCGGTACAGCGGCCTGTAATCATCTCGATCCCCCATCCACACAACATCATTCACCTCATTACATTAAAATTGCTTGCACAATATACCGGGATTGGTCGGTTGTCAATCCGGACTAGAGGGCAATTTTGTCAGTTCGGGCAGGAGAGAGGGTGTGGCACGTTATCGCGATCCGAATATTGCCGAACCGACGCGAACCAGAGTGGCGCCCTCTTTGACAGCGACTTCAAAATCGCCTGACATCCCCATGGAGAGCTCTTTCATCGAAACACCCGGGATGCCCAGCAGTTCTATCTCTCTTGCAAGGGTTCTCAATTCTCGAAAATACGGCCTGGCTGCTTCAGGGTCGTCAAAGAACGGCGGCATGGTCATCAGCCCGCAGACATGGACATTCTGCAGAGCTGAAACCTGCCTGACAAGAGTTTGAGCTTCAGCTGAAGTTGTCCCGCTTTTCGTTGCTTCGCCGGAAACATTGACCTGAATCAGGATGTCACAGACAAGCCCGAGCCTTTCCCACTGCCGGTCGATCTCCTGGGCCAGCGAAAACCGGTCAACAGAGTGGATCATGGCGACGATACCGGCGATTTGTCTTACCTTGTTGCTCTGGAGATGCCCTATGAAGTGCCACTCGACCCGTGATTTTACCTCTGTCGCTTTCGCAACAAACTCCTGAACGTAATTCTCACCAAAGACTGGCTGGCCCGCCTCTGCAGCCTCGTCGACCATGGCTGCCGGTTTGGTCTTGGAAACAGCCACCAGCCGGATAGCGGAGGGGTCACGCTCGGCCGACAGGGCAGCTGCGTCGATCAGGACACGGATTTTATTGAGATTTGACGATATGGACATAGAGGTGTGAAGTTCTAGGGGCTTCCTTTGGTAATCACCGGATGGCCGGAACCTTTCATCATATTAAGTCTGGAGATTACTGCAAATCCTTTGTCATTGAAGGTATAGCTCTCGCGCCTTATGAAGGCATTTGTATACGCCATCCCCTGGAACTGGTCGAAAGAGAATCTGCCCAGCAGATCGGTGCTGTCCTGCTGCAGACACCTCCCTTCATGCTCCAGCTCCACCCAGGCATGATCCAGAATACCCTGACCTGCTTCCACTTCGCCGGTGACTATTCTTACTTCATTTGAACTCAACCCCATGGCAAGATAGAGGCTGGTAAGGAGAACCGCCTTGCCAAGACAGCTTGCCCGCTTCTGCACCGTAATTTCGCCCGCCGGCAGAACAGGAAGTGAAGGGTCGAAGGCAACTGAGTCGCGGAGGTAAAGGAAAGCATTCTGAGGTGTTTTGAGCTCCCTTGCCAGACTCTTCACCCGCCCGTCATCCGGGGTCACCAGGGAGGAGAGGTCATCAGCGTGGTTTACAATCATGTCGTGAAAAGAAGGCGGGGGAGGGTCCTTGTCTCCGAGAGTGTATCCTGCCACAAAGACGAGAGTTACAAAGCAGATTGCTGCTCCAAGTCGTATGAACCCGGTTTTCCTGAGTTGTTCAGCAGCTTTTGTAAGTGCTGTGCCGGTTAAATTCATACGCTTTTTATACCACAACTTAACATTAAAAAACACACCTAATCTGAGCTCAGAGGCCGAACCCGCGAAGCGACCCGACCACTTCGCAGAGCGGCAGGCCTACTACATTGGTATATGAACCGTCAATACGCTCCACCATGTAGGCGGCGCCACCCTGAATCGCATAGGCGCCCGCCTTGTCCATCGGGCATCCGGTCAGTACATAGGCATCGATCTCCTCTTCAGTCAGTTCCTTGAAAACTACAACCGTGCTGACGGTTCTGGATATGGTGCGACTGGCCTTCTTGTCGATGACCGCATATCCGGTGATCACCTGATGCGCCCTCCCCGAAAGCTTCCTCAGCATTCGTTTTGCATCTTCGGCATCGCGGGGCTTGCCCATTATCTCCCTGTCGCAGAGAACGATCGTATCTGCCCCGATAAAGAAGCGCCCGTCAACCCGTGATGCCACTTCACGAGCTTTCCCCTCGGCAAGGCGCAGCACGTGTGCTACGGGATCTTCATCCGGAAGCGGAGTCTCGTCGATATCCCCGGGAACCACTTTGAACGCTATTCCGGCCGACGCAAGCAGCTCGGCGCGCCTGGGCGATGCGGAAGCAAGGACAATCGAGCTGTCATTGGTCATCTTTTGAACCGTCCCTCATCTCCCGCTCTCTGGCCCGCACAGCATCATGCCTTTTCTTCAGATCTTCCTGCTCCTCCCAATGTTTCTTCCAGTCCTTCTTCCGGACAAAATGCAGCACGACCGAACCGCCCATGATCATCACACCCCAGAAATACTGCATCGGTTCGCCGGTATAAAAACCGGAGCAGAGCGAAAAAAGCCCGGCCAGGAACAGGAGCGTCACCATTGAAAGCAGCTTTTGGGCGAGCGGTTTATCCTTTTGTTCAGTCTCTGCCATCTTCCACCTCGGGAATCCATCCGTCTATCTCTGCCAGAGCCCGTTCCGCAAGCTTCTGGCGGCGCTCCTTCTTCTTGATCTTTCCGCCGAGCTCCGGGAAAAGCCCGTAGTTCACGTTCATCGGCTGAAAATGTTTGACCTCCGCATTGGTAACATGACGGACAAGCGCGCCGAGAGCCGACTCGGGTGGCGGGAGAATCGCTTCCAGACCTCTTGCCGCTCTTGCGGCATTTACGCCGGCCAGATAGCCGCTCCCGGCAGACTCCACATACCCCTCGACCCCAGTGATCTGACCGGCAAAGATTATCCTCTGGTCGCTTTTCAGCTGATACGTCGGAAGAAGCAGCGCCGGAGAGTTTATGAACGTATTGCGGTGCATCGACCCCAAACGGGCGAACTCGGCCCCTTCCAGCCCCGGTATGGTCCTGAAAACCCTCTTCTGCTCCGGCCAGGTCAGCTTGGTCTGGAATCCGACAAGATTATGGAGCGTCCCTTCCCGGTTCTCCTTCCGCAGCTGTACGATCGCATGAGCTTCGCGGCCTGTCCGCGGGTCTTCCAGCCCGACCGGCTTCATCGGCCCGAAGCGAAGGGTATCCACACCTCTTGCAGCAAGCTCCTCCACCGGCATGCACCCTTCGAAATGCAACATTTTCTCGAAATCCCTTGCCGGGACCTTTTCAGCTGTCAGCAGAGCCTCGACAAAAGCCAGATATTCGGCTTCGGTAAAAGGAGCATTAAGATAGTCGTCACCGTCACCCTTCCCATAGCGGGATGCGGCAAAAAGCTTCCCCCTGTCAAGCGAATCATCCGTGACAATCGGAGCTATTGCGTCGTAGAAGTACAGGTACTCTCCGGCAAGAGCCCTGATAGATTCCGCCAAAGGCTGGCTGGTAAGCGGCCCCGAGGCGATTATCACGATCCCCTCCGGCGGAATTTCCGTAACCTCGCCATGAGAAACAGTGATAAGCGGATTGGACGTTATCCGGCCGGTTATATGGTCCGAGAATTTCTCACGGTCAACTGCCAGAGCTCCCCCTGCAGGGACACGGGTCGCTTCGGCCGCCTCCATGAAAAGTGAGCCGAGACGCCTTAGTTCCTCCTTGAGAAGCCCTACGGCATTATCAAGGGAATCGCCGCGCAGGGAGTTCGAACAGACGAGTTCGGCAAGACCCGGAAGTTGGTGGGCGGGAGAGAATTTTTCCGGTTTCATCTCGTAAAGATCGACTCTCACCCCATGTGCAGCAGCCTGCCAGGCAGCCTCACACCCCGCAAGACCGCCACCGATGATTGTTATGGAAGGAGCACTACTTGTTGGACTGATAATCGCACCCCTCTTTCGGGCATTTGAGGAATTCGCCGGTCTTTTTGTAGACCTTTTTCACCAGCAGCGGGAAGCCGCATTTCGGACAGGGCGATTCCACCGGGAGGTCCCAAAGGGCGAATTTGCACTGCGGATAGCGATTGCAGGAGTAGAACATCTTGCCGTAGCGGGATTTCTTTTCAATCAGCTCGCCCTCTTTGCACTCCGGGCAGACAACACCAGTCCCTCTCGGCTTGTTGAGCGGCTGGATGTTCTTGCAGGCAGGGTAGCCGGAGCAGGCCAGATACTTGCCGTATCTGCCATCCTTTATGAGCATCGGCTCCCCGCATTTTTCGCACTTCTCTTCGGACAGGACCGGCTCGGCAACCTCCTTGCCATCCTGTTCAAGGGGACGGGTATAACGGCATCCGTCACGATACCCGGTGCAGGCAATGAACTTGCCCCGCTTTCCGAGCTTGACCGCAAGCTGCTCGCCGCACTCGGGACACTTCTCTTCCAGAGCTTCGGTGGTAAGCTCCGATTTGCTGACCTCTCCTTCCTTCTGTTTCAGTAGGCCGATGAACGGAGCCCAAAAATCCTTCAGGAGAGGTTTCCAGCTCTTTTCGCCGCGGGAGACCTGGTCAAGCTCCTCTTCAAGCCCTGCGGTGAAGTTGTAATCGACATACTTGGCGAAATGGGTGGCAAGGAGATCGCTGACCACCATCCCGACATCCTCGGGAAAGAACCGCTTCTTGTCGAGGCGGCAGTACTTCCGCTCCACCAGGGTGTTCATGATGCTCGCATAGGTCGAAGGACGGCCGATCCCATACTCTTCGAGCGTCTTTACCAGCGTCGCTTCGGTGTAGCGCGGCGGCGGCTGGGTGAAGTGCTGCTCCGGGAGAATTTCCCGCAGCTCCAGCTTTTCCCCCTCCTCAAGAATTGGAAGAGTCCCCTCCTTCTCCTCGCTCTCGTCATCGAGTCCTTCGATATACAGTTTCATGAATCCGGCGAATCTGATGACGGTCCCTGCAGAGCGGAAAGTGTGCCCCTTGCCGGCCGAGATATCCACTGATGTCTGATCCAGTAGCGCCTCGGACATCTGGCAGGCAACAGTACGCTTCCAGATCAGTTCATACAGCTTGAAAAGATCCGGAGAAAGGTATTTTTTCACCTCAGCCGGGGTCTTGGCGATATACGTCGGACGAACTGCCTCATGGGCTTCCTGGGCGTTCTTGGACTTGTTCTTGAACAACCTCGGTTTTTCCAGGGCATACTCTTTCCCGTACAGCGAAGTAATGACCTCTTTTGCCTCTTCGAGTGCCTGGTTGGAGAGAGCCACACTGTCGGTACGCATATAGGTTATCAAACCGACTGTTCCCTCTCCGATATCTATGCCCTCATAAAGCTTCTGGGCAGTCGACATGGTCTTCTTCGCCGAGAAGCCGAGTTTCCTTGAAGCCTCCTGCTGCAGGGTGGATGTCGTGAACGGCGGGGAAGGCTGCCGCTTCCGTTCACTCCTCGTGACCTTTTCAACCTGATACCCGGCGGGCTTCAGAATTGAAACAAGTTTCTCTGCTGCCCCTTTGTCCGGGATATCGAACTTGCCCAGCTTCTTCCCGCCGGCTTCGATCAGATTCGAACTGAACGGCTGATCCTTTTTGCCGGAAAGCTTCGCGCCGATCGTCCAGTACTCCTGCTCGACAAAAGCCTGTATCTCCTTCTCACGTTCGCAGACAAGCCGCAAGGCAACAGACTGCACTCTCCCTGCGGAAAGCCCGTAACGGATCTTCTTCCAGAGGAACGGTGAGAGGTTGAAACCCACCAGATAATCGAGGACAGATCGTGCCTGCTGCGCGTCGACAAGATGAAGAGATATGTCGCGAGGGTTCTGGACTGCTTCGATTATCGCCCCTTTGGTTATCTCGTGAAACACGACCCGCCTTGTCGGGATGGCGTTCTTTTTCCCCGCAAGCCCGAGAGCCGCCAGCAGATGCCAGGAAATTGCCTCCCCTTCGCGGTCGGGGTCAGTTGCAAGAAGCAGCTCGTCAGCATCCTTGAGCGCCTTCTTGATGGCATCGAGATGTTTTTTGCTCTCCGGGAGGACGGCATATTTCGGCTCAAAATCGTTCTCGATATCAACGGAACCCTGCTTGCTCGGCAGAGCCCTTACATGGCCGAATGAAGCGAGAACAACATACCCGGGGCCGAGGAACTTCTCTATTGTTTTGGCTTTTGCCGGAGATTCAACGATGACGAGTTTCATTGACATAACGATCCATAAATTGAGTGGAATATTTTGATGCTCTGAATTCTGAAACCTCTATAAGTATATTACGAAAGAGTGAACATTTTCCCTGGCAACTGCATGACTGCACCTTGTAGTTCGAGGCGAAGGAGCATAGCCGAAACAGAGGAGACTGTCAATCCGCTCCGGACGGTCAGTTCATCGATATGGAGGGGCTTGTCTGCAAGGAAAAGACAGACCTTCTCTTCTGTCGGAGACAGGACGAACCCCTGTTTCCTGGCCCACCCAGGCAGACCGGCACTCTCCGGCGGGAGTTCGCCGATAATGTCCGAAACAGACTCGACAAGTTTTGCCCCCTGCTTTATCAGGCTGTTGGTACCGCGGCTTGCACGGAATGTTATATTGCCGGGAACAGCGAAGACTTCCCTGCCCTGCTCCAGGGCAAAACCGGCAGTTATCAGGGAACCGCTCTTCTCCGCAGCCTCAACTACAAGCACTCCTCTTGAAAGTCCGCTTATTATCCTGTTTCTTCTGGGGAAGTTCGGCGCATCCGGCGGAGTTCCTACCGGAAATTCTGAAATAATTGCCCCTCGCTCTTCCATCTCCCGGTAAAGCTGCCGGTTAATTGAGGGGTAGACAAGATCGATACCGCAGCCGAGCACCCCGATCGTAGCCCCTTTTGCCTGCAGAGCCGCTCTGTGTGCGGCAGTGTCCACCCCGAGAGCAAGACCTGAAACTATCGTGACTCCCTGTTCAGCAAGCTCCCGCGACAGCCTTGATGTGATGGAAATGCCGTAATCAGAAGCACTGCGTGATCCTACTACGGCAATTGTGGTCCTTGAAGCGGGGATAGTTCCTTTCAGGTAGAGGTAGGGAGGTGGATCAGGTATCTCCTTGAGCAAAGACGGATACCTGTCATCAAGCAGGGTAACCAGGTGGGCGCCGCTTTTGGCAAAAGCCGCTGACTCGGTCTCTGCCGCTTTCCGATGATCATGTTTCCCTATCGAAAGCGCAGCCGGAGCCGTCAGCCCTTTAACCCCGGAAAGCTCTTCGGGCGAAGCAGACAGCGCTCTTGCCGGGGAGCCGAAGTGCTCGATCAGCCGGCGAAAGGTTACATTGCCGACCAAGGGGACAGATCTTAAAGCAAACCAGTAGAAAGGATCATCTTTTTCCATGTCGGGAAGATTAGCGGCCCTTCTTCATCTCCAGCCTGTCACCCTTGTAAATGGAGTCTATGCTCTTTATGACCAGAGCAGTGGAAGTGTTCTTGGCAGTCTCGACCACAACCAGAGCCCCGAGTACATCAACCGGGAGGTCGTAATCAGATTTCGAGAAATAGTCTATTTCGACTTTAACGTTCCGGACGACATAGAATATATTGCCGGGCTTAACCCCATCATTATCGCCAAGATCTATGTAGGCAATATCACCTGCCGCTATTGCCTGAATCCCCGACTTAGTCTCGACGATGTACCCGATCAGATCTTTTTCAGGAGCCTTGAGGGAAACCTCTTTCTTCTTGTTACTGTAAGGGAGGAGAACGGCTCCCGGCTCTATTTCAAGAAAGTTTTCCTTTATCAGCGCCTTTGAGCTCTTTTCCGCCATCTCGGTAAGCTGAAGAGACCCGAGCGGGATGAATTTGTACCCAAGAATCTGGTTGGTAACCGGATGGCTGATCGCCCCATGTCTCTTGAATACGCTGAATCGATCACCAACCTTGCCTCCATGTTTAAGGCCTATATCGGTGTATACGACATCATCTTCCGCAAACATCCGCCGATTGTGCTGCCCGGCAATGACGGACCCGGACGGTTTGAAGCTGTCTCCGGCAATAAATCCTTCCCCGCCGTTCACATAAAACACCCGCTCTTCTACAGCTGTCTCCCGAGGTTCAGGAACCCTGGCAGTCACAGGAGCCTCAGCAGCTTTCGGTGCCTCAGCAGCTTTCGGTGCCGCAGCCTCTTTGACCGGTTCCGACGCTGCCGTTTCAGTTGTCTTGCCAACGCTCTCTACCTCTATCCTGTCAGGATAGACCCTGAGCCTCTGCCCCGGATAGATGAAGTGGGGGTTGTGAATCTTCTCCGGGTTCTGAGCCCACATTTCAGGCCAGTAATTGGGGTCTTTGATAAACCGGTCGGAAATTCCCCAGAGGGTATCCCCTTTTTTAATCACATATACGGTTGGCTCGTTCTGGCTGGCGGCAAACGAAATCGCGCATGAAAACAGGGCCGCCGCAACAGTTATCGTTACTGCTGAGAATTTTGATATTTTCATATCCACCTCAAGTATTTTCTATTTGCGATTGAGCTGCTCGTTCGCCTGAATCGCCGCATCACTCTGCGGATACTTCTCTATAAGAGCCCGGAGAGTCAGATCCCCTTTCTCCGGATTGGTAAGCTTGTACCAGGAAAGCCCGGTCTTGAGCATCGCATCTGAACCCCTTTTTTCAGAAGGTTTCGATTCGAGAACTTTTGCGAACGAAGCGATCGCCTCTTTGTAGCGCTCCTCGCTGAAATAGCACTCAGCAAGCCAGTATCTGGCGTTTGAAGCATATTCACTCTCGGGATAACTGGTTATAAATGCCTCGAAAGCATCGGCTGCAGTCTGAAAGCTGTTTGCGCTGAATAGTCCGAAAGCCTTCATGTAGGCGGCCTGGACAGACTCTTCGCGACTCTCCGGCGGACTGTCCTGGTTTACCAGCTCTATGACGGAAGAGCTTCTCGGGGCTTCAACCTGCTCCACTCTTTTGGAAAGGTTATTCAGTCGGTCCTGCAGCTGATCATTATTTGTCTGGGTATCCTTTTCTGAGGCAGCTATTTTCCCGACCTGCCCCTTGAGCTCTTTCAGCTGGAGGGTTATCTCTGCAAGCTCTGTCTTTGTGCTGTTCTGTGCCTGCATGATCTGCTCAAGACGCCCCTCCATGCTGCTTTGACGCTGTACAAAAGCGTCATTGGCGGCACAGCCTGTCAATGCAGCAACAATAAGCATCAGCAGCGAGAGTCTAGACAATGAGGTTCTCCTTAAAAGCCACTTTCAAATTAACGACAATTAAAGCCTTTCCTCTGTTTTTGTCAAGTGGAAAGCCTCAGAAACGCAAGAGATTTGAGAGGACGGCTGATATTTGATGTTATGAAAGCTTCCAGAAAAGATTCCGCTTCAATAACGTTACCCTGATCGAAGGTGATCTGTCCGAACCTGCCGCATTTCATCGATTCCAGAAGAATTGAGACTGTTGAACCGTCAAGAAAACTGCCCCTACCGGAACAGCTTCTGCAGTAAATACCGTCCTCATGACAGCCTGACCAGAAGCCCCCGCTCCGAACCAGGTTTGAACCGCAGCCGGCGCAGCTGTCAAGCGGCGGCCGGTAACCGAGAATGTTAAGCAGGTTTATTTCAAAGAAATGCCTTCCGGAAGCTGTTGCAGGGAAGTTGTCCAGATGGTCGAGATATGCCGTCAGGAGCCTGAAAAGCCGGCCGTTGGCCAGTCTCTCCGGAGCCAGCAGGGATACAAGTTCACAGGCATAACCTGCATGCGCAATCCCTTCAAAACTTGAACGTATCCCCGGATAAATCGTAAGCGCATCAACATCCCTGATGGGCACCAATGAATCGCCTTGGGCAAAATTCACCGAAAGCCTGGCAAAGAGCTCCAGTGAACCTCCAAATCGCTTGACGCTCCTTCTCGCTCCCCGGGCCAGTCCGCTCATCCTGCCGTGCTCTTTGGTGAAGAGAGAGACGATCCTGTCCGCTTCACGGAAATCCATAAGCCCGATAACAATTGCTTCATCGGAAATGCTTCTCATCCGGAGCACTCTCCCGGGGAAGAGATCATCCTCTCGAATATGGTAAACTGCGCTGGCGGGCTTTCGGAGATCGTCTCTCTTGAAAGCTCTCGGAAATTGTCTGCCGGAACGGGAGGAAAGTATGCATCTCCCTCAATATCAAGGTCTACAATTGTAAGGTATATTTTTGCACAAAGCGGCAGAGCCTGCCTGTAGATCTCGCTTCCACCGCAGATGAAAAGCTCTTCAGCCGGGTCGGACGACTCGATAGCCTCAGTCAGAGAGTGAACGACCAGCGTGTCTTCCCGGGCATAGTTTCGTTGGCCTGTAACGACAACATTTTTTCTGCCGGGGAGCGGTCTGCCGATAGCTTCGAACGTTTTGCGCCCCATGATCACTGTATGCCCGAGAGTAAGCTCGCGGAAGCGCCGCAGATCCGCGGGGATATGCCACGGGATGGCGCCCTCACTGCCAATGACACGGTTTCTGCTCATTGCTGCAATAATCGCTATACCCATCATCCCCTCGAAAAAAAATCAGCCGGATTTATCAGGTCAATCAGAACCGTCAATAGTACTCCTCCGTATACTCCGGCACCGAATCCAGGAATTCCGGGTAGAGCTCGGATCTCTCCAGGGCAGCAGCTACATCCCTGACCAGACGTTCACGGTCCTTCGGGTAGCTTCCTTCCAGGTTCAGGAAATTGGAGACATGATTCGATCTGAGGATCGTGAAGGCGGGGTTCATCTTTGACAGCATCTCCCTCGCTTCAAGCATCAGCTCTCTGCGAGTGCACTGTTCGATTGACCGGACGAACTCTTCATTGTGGCGGTGAAACAGTGTCAGCAGGGAAAAATATTCCGGGTTGACCCGATTAACCCAGTAAGCCGTCTTCTCTGCATGTACAAGGCTTCGACTGCATCCGGCAAGGCCTAAAATCGCAGTCACGGACAGCTTCATCCCGGCATTACGGGCTTTTAGTGCCAGTTCTGCCATTTCGTCTGCTCTGAACCCCTTTTTGATCGTGCGCAGGGTTTCATCGTCTCCGGATTCAAGCCCGAAGTAAAGGATGCGGAGTCGCTTTCCCCTGAGGGTTTCAAGCTGCTGGGGATTTTTTGTATCCAGGCTGGCGGGAGAAGCGTATGCACCGACCCTGGCAAGGCGTGGGAATCGGGCAGACAGCGCCTCAAGTATGTTCACAAGCCCTTCATAGGGGTAGACCAGAGCGTCTCCGTCTGCAAGAAAAACCCGGGTGACGTTCTGCCGGTAGATTTCCGGAATTCCGGCAATCTCCTCGATGATTTCCGGCAGAGGTCTTACACGGAAGGACTTCCCCTTGTACATGCCGCAAAAGGTGCAGCTGTTCTGGGAACAGCCGATCGTGATCTGAAAAATCAGGCTTCGCGCCTCACTCGGAGGACGAAACAACGGTTCAACATAGCGGGGCATCTTGCTATGCAACGGTCACTCCCACCTGTTGTATCGTATCTTGTCGCGCTGCAGCCGGCCGGCCGGCACCGGCGTCTTTCTTTCGGCAGGATGCCCTATACCGATTACTGTTTCGACCATGATATGCTCCGGCAGCCCAAAGAGCTCCCTGACGTAGGCTTCGGAACTTCTCTTCCGGTCATGCATCCGGTTGCGGATCTGTGCCCAGCAGCTGCCCAGCCCCAATGACACGGCAGTCAGCTGAACGATTATTGCCGCGATCGAACAATCCTCGATACAGACATCGGACTTTGCAGTGTCGGCACAGACAACGACTGCAAGCGGAGCGTCTTTCAGGAATTCAGACCCGTGTTGCTTTGCCCCCGAAAGTTTCAGCAGTGTTTCGGGATCGTCCACCACTATGAACTCCCACGGGTTGATCCCCCGTGATGACGGTGCTCTGAGAGCCGCTTCGACAAGTGCTTCAACCAGGGGAACGGCGATTTTCTCAGGGGTGAATTTCCGGATACTGCGTCGTTTCCTTAACAGTTCGATCATGTCCATACTCCATCAGCTGTATCGAAAAAATCATAAATATGATCGTATGCCGATTATCGTAGAGAGCACCTTTTTTGGCAAAGATTATTTTCACAAGATCATTTCACAATGGGGAGCAGAAATATGATTTTCAACGGGGAGGACCGTCGCATGAGGGGCGAGCCCGGCCTTCAAACAGGTGGGCAATCGGTTGGGCAATCAGGTTTCCGGCTCCCACAAGCCGGCGGGCTTAAAAGACGCAATATCCGTCACTTTGATGTTTTTTTGCCCCACAGCAGCCTGTTGAGTGCTCTCAATCCTTGTTGGTTTCATAGATATCTTCAAAATCGGCGCTAATGCTTCTGAACGCTTCATGTATCTCCGGATCAAAATGAGCCGGCATTGAGCGACCATCCCCTTCCAGAATTATCGAGCAGGTCTTTTCATGAGAGAATGCCGGCTTGTAAACTCTTTTGCTTCTAAGTGCGTCGTACTGGTCAACAATCATGACTATCCGTCCTTCCAGCGGAGTAGCAGCGCCCTTCAATCCTTCCGGGTAACCTGTGCCGTCCCATCGTTCATGATGGGTGAGGGCTATCCTCTCCGCCATCTGAAGCATCGGGAAACTCGATCCGGCAAGGATTTTTCTTCCGACCACCGTATGTGTCTTCATTAGCGTAAACTCTACTGAGGTCAATGGCCCCTCTTTCAGCAGCACGGAATCAGGGATACCGATCTTGCCGACATCATGCATGGCGCTTGCAATACGGATATTAGAGACAAAATCCGGGTCCGCCCCCAAAGAGTCAGCAAGCCTCGCCGCAAAAATCCCGATTCTGGAGATATGCTTTCCGGTATCTTCGTCACGAAGTTCAGCGGCATTGGTAAGTCGTGCAATGGTCTCCTCGCTCATACTGCGCAGCTGAGAAAGGGCTTCTGCAAGCTCCTGGGTCCTTTTTGCCACGGTCATCTCAAGTTCACTCTTGTAATTTTTTTCCAGCTCTTTCAGATGTCCGAACCGTATCCCCTTCTCGACTGCATGGATTAGGTGGGCCGGTGAATACGGCTTGATGATGAAGTCAAATGCCCCCTCCTTTACCGCTGAGACTGCAATATTAAGCTCTGCATAAGCTGTCATGAGGATTACCGGCAGCTCTTCGTCTCTTTCACGGATACGGCGCAGCAGCTCTATCCCTGTCATAACCGGCATGTTGACATCCGTCAGGACCAGATCGTAACGATCAGCCGCCAAAGCGGCCAGGGCCTTTTCCCCTGAATCGACAGCAGTCACATCGATGCCGGAGATACGAAGCAGTGTTGCAGTACTGTCAAGGACATATTGATCATCATCGACCAGAACGATCTTTCCGCTTTCGGTTTTCATTTGTCTAGTACCTCTCTTACGGTTCTTAATAGATCCAGCGGGGCTATCGGCTTTGGCAGAAACAGGGACCTCTCTTCAAGCATCCCCTTTTCGATAAGAGCTTCTCTGGTGTAGCCGCTGATGAAAAGCGCTTTTATCCACGGTACTTCTGTTTGTATCTCACGGTAGGTCTCCCAGCCGCTCTTCTTCGGCATGACAGCATCCAGTATGACCAGTTTTGTTTTCTGGCAGTTTTCCCTGAACAACGACACAGCTTTCTTACCATCTTTTGCCATCAGGACGGTATATCCAAACTCCTCGAGGAGACTCCTGATGATCTCCAGGACTTCTTTG
>JBGQLM010000008.1:0-48235 GCA_041500085.1 Geobacteraceae bacterium | reverse complement strand
GTATTCAAGAAACCAAACGTCCGATTTTTCGCAAGATCAAGGCTGTCGAGCCATGGTGCGGAGGCGTAGCAGCGCTACGCCGCACAATCCATGGCGAAGACTTACGCAGATATTGCGGAAAAGCGGGCGTTTAATAGGAAACTTTCGGCAGATGGGCTAACGATTCCTTGATCGCCTCCTCCGGATACTCGTAATCCTCCAGATCTCCGCTGAAATAAGCGTCATAGGCCGCCATATCGACGTGGCCGTGTCCGGAGAGATTGAAGAGGATCACCCGCTCCTTACCCTCTTCCTTCGCCTGGAGTGCCTCGTCGATCGCACCACGGATAGCGTGTGACGACTCGGGAGCAGGAATGATCCCCTCGCAGCGTGAGAACAGCACAGCCGCCTCGAAGCAGGCGATCTGGGGAACAGCCCTGGCCTCCACAACCCCGGCGTGAACCAGCTGGGAAACCAGCGGCGAAGCGCCATGATACCTTAGCCCGCCGGCGTGTATCCCGGGAGGCATGAAATCGTGCCCGAGGGTGTACATCTTGGAGATAGGGGCCATTTTGGCCGTATCGCCGTAATCGAAGCCGTAGACCCCCTTGGTAAGCGTCGGACAACTTGTCGGCTCCATGGCAAGGATCCTGACATTCTTGCCGGTAGCTTTGTCGGCCGCAAAGGGGAAGCCGATGCCGGCGAAGTTTGAGCCTCCGCCGTGACAACCGATGACAACATCAGGATAGTCGCCGGCAATGGCCATCTGCTCTTTCGCCTCGATGCCGATGACGGTCTGGTGCAGGCAGACATGGTTCAGAACGCTGCCAAGGGCATAACGGGTATCCTCACGGGATGCGGCATCCTCGACCGCCTCACTGATGGCAATCCCGAGCGAACCGTTGCTCTCCGGAAATTTTGCCAGAATGGAACGCCCGGCATTGGTGCGGTCGGACGGAGATGGGATAACCTCTGCTCCCCAGAGATGCATCATGCTTTTGCGGTATGGCTTCTGGCTGAAAGATACCTTCACCATGTACACAGTGCACTCAAGCCCGAACATCTGACAGGCAAGCGCCATTGATGAGCCCCACTGACCTGCGCCGGTCTCGGTCGCGATCCTTTTTGTCCCGAAGATCTTGTTGTAGTAAGCCTGCGGGATCGCGGTATTCGGCTTGTGAGACCCGGCCGGAGATCCACCTTCGTACTTGTAGTAGATCTTGGCGGGAGTGCCGAGCGCTTTCTCAAGCCTGTGGGCTCTAAAAAGCGGCGCCGGTCGCCATAGACGGTAGATTTCCCGCACTTCGTCGGGGATATCTATCCATCTCTGCTGTGACACCTCCTGCTCGATCAGCCCCATGGGGAAGAGCGGCAGCAGATCATCCGGTGTAACCGGCTGAAGGGTGCCAGGGTGAATGACCGGAGCAAGCGGACCGGGCATGTCGGGGATGATGTTGTACCACTGCTTCGGAATACGGTCTTCACCCAACAGAATCTTCGTGTCCATGGATAACCTCGTGTATGTAATGTAGGGGCGAACGGCGTTCGCCCTGGACGCATGCCATGCGCCCCTACGACAAAAGCTCGCGCAGCTTCGCCCCGATATCCGTCTCCCGCATCAGCGACTCCCCTATCAGGAAGGCGCCGGCTCCGGCTTTCTGCAGACGGACGACATCGGCGCGGCAGTTGATGCCGCTTTCTGCCACTATGAATCGGTCTGAGGGGATCATCGCGCTAAGCCTCTCTGTTGTCGAAAGATCGGTAACAAAGGTATGCAGGCTGCGGTTGTTAATTCCGATGACTCCGCAATCCGTACGAAGCGCCGCTTCCAGCTCCCGTTCGTCATGAACCTCCAGCAGAATATCAAGATACAGCTCACGTGCAAGCGCAGCAAGATCGCCAAGTTGCGAATCCTCAAGCATCGCTGCTATGAGAAGCACGGCGTCGGCGCCGCCCGCCGCAGCCTCGTAGATCTGGTACGGATCGAATATGAAATCTTTCCTGAGAAGCGGAAGTGTTACCTGTTCGCGAATAAGCGCCAGGTTGCGTAGATGCCCCATAAAGAACTTTTCGTCGGTAAGCACCGAGATACAGGTCGCACCGTTCTCCTGATAGGCGATCGCTATATCAAGAGGATCAAAGTCAGGACGGATCACACCTTTGCTCGGGGAACCCTTTTTGACTTCAGCTATAACGGCAGTCCAGCCGGAGTGCACGGCATCACGCAAAGCCCGCTCAAAACCGCGCGGCTGGTCCTCCCGGTCGGAAAGTCTCGCCTTCATCTCTGACAGCGGCTGGCCGGCCTTTGCCGCTGCAACCTCTTCGATCTTGTGGGCGACGATTTTTTTGAGTATGTCAGGTGTGCTCATGTTCTCCTTTGAAGAACAGGTTAAGGCTGAGGTCAAGGTAAAGAAAATTCAGATTCTCGTCCTCAACCTTAACCTGCCTATTGGTTCGTCATCAGAACCAGCCGTTCCAGCTGCTTCAAGGCACGTCCCGAGTCTATTGCCTCTGCTGCAACTATAACCCCATCCCCAAGAGATGCTGTCTTCCCGGCGGCTGCGAGTGCAAATGCAGAATTTATCAATACTATATCCCTGCGAGGGCCTGGTTCGCCGGCAAGGACCCCTTTTACAATGACTGCATTCTCTTCGGCATTCCCGCCTCTCAACTCTTCCATGGAGCAGAAATCGAATCCCAGCTCTTCGGGAGTAAAGAGCCTGATGTTCACTCCGGCAGGTGTTACCTCGGCAACGCTTGTAGCCGAGGTCAACGTCACCTCATCCATGCCATCCATGCCATGAACTACGAAACCGTGCTTGCAGCCGAGCTTGTGAAGGACATGGGCGAGTTTCTCGACCAGCGGTTCGGCATAAACACCCATAACCTGGCACTCGGCACCGGCAGGGTTTGTGAGCGGGCCAAGGATGTTAAAGATGGTTCGTATCCCTATCTCCCGTCTCGGCCCGATTGCATGTTTCATGGCACCATGCAGCGCAGGCGCAAACAGGAAGCCGATGCCGATCTCCGCTATGCACTGTTCGACTTTTTCGGGAGTTACTTCGAGATTTACCCCGAGCTTTTCAAGAACATCGGCGCTGCCGCAAAGAGAAGAGACCGACCGGTTGCCGTGCTTTGCCACCTTGACCCCGCAAGCGGAAACTACAAAAGAGACCGTAGTCGAGACATTGAAACTGTTCGTGCCGTCACCTCCGGTACCGACGACATCGAGTATCGTCTCCCGATCGATGTTGATGTCGTCCCGATCGATATCGAGGACGCCTCTGCCGACCCGGATCGGGGTCGCATGCTCTCTCATGACGCGGGCCGCGCCGGTGATCTCTTCGACCGTCTCACCTTTCATCCTGAGCGCAGTGATGAAGGCACCGATCTGAGCCTGCGTGGCCCCGCCGGACATGATCTGATTCATCACCTCGATCATTTCGCCTTCACTCAAATTATTATTCTCAACAACTTTTGCAATCGCTTTCTTGATCATGAATGTCTCCCGTAGGGGCGCAGGGCCTGCGCCCTTTGGCGAATACGCCACGCAAGGGCGGACGCCGTCCGCCCCTACGAATTCTTTTTCGAAATCTCCAGAAAATTCCTCAGGATCTGCATCCCGCCTTCCGTCAGGATCGATTCCGGATGGAACTGCACCCCCCATACCGGAAGCGTCCTGTGCTGCAGCCCCATGATCTCCCCTTCTTCTACCCAGGCGGTTATCTCCAGCGACTCCGGGAAAGAGGCTCTTTCAACCACAAGAGAATGATAACGGGTCGCATTGAAAGGGCTGGGCAGCCCGGCAAAAAGTCCTTTTCCGTTGTGAATAATTGGCGAGGTCTTGCCGTGCATCAGTGTGGAACTTCTGACCACCTTCCCGCCGAATGCGGCACCGATCGCCTGATGTCCGAGGCAGACTCCCAGAAGAGGTATCTTGCCGGCAAAATGCCGGATTGCAGCGACCGATATACCCGCCTCCTCCGGCGAGCAGGGACCTGGAGAGACCACTATCCGGGCAGGCCCCAGCTCCTCGATCTCATCAAGAGTTATCCGGTCGTTCCGGTACACCTGTACCTCTTCGCCCAGCTCGCCAAAGTACTGGACTATGTTGTAGGTAAAGGAGTCATAATTGTCGATCATCAGTAACATTAATTGCTCCGCAATTAAAGGTTCGAGGAGGAGGATAAAGGATCGAGGAAATCCTCGTTCCCCGCGCCCCGATCCTCGCACCTGCCGTTAATCCAGTCCTTTTTCTACCGTTTCAATCGCCTTCACCACTGCCATCGCCTTGTTCACCGTTTCCTGATACTCTGCCGCCGGATCGGAATCGGCAACTATTCCGGCCCCTGCCTGCAGATGAATCTTCCCGTCCTTGATTACGAGGGTCCTGATCGCAATGGCAAGATCCATATTGCCTGAAAAGGAGAAATAGCCGACCGCCCCACCGTAGATCTCCCGTTTCGAAGGCTCCAGCTCGTCGATTATCTCCATTGCCCTGACCTTCGGTGCCCCCGAGAGAGTACCGGCAGGGAACGTCGCCCGCACCAGGTCGAAAGCATCCATGCCACCATCTATCTCACCCTGAACGTTTGAGACGATATGCATGACATGCGAATAGCGCTCAACAGTCATCAGCTCGGAAACCTTGACAGTCCCGGTCTTGCAGACTCTGCCGAGATCGTTCCTCCCGAGATCGACGAGCATGACGTGCTCGGCACGCTCTTTCGGATCAGCCAGAAGCTCCCGCTCCAGCCGGACATCTTCCTCCGGGGTCGCTCCGCGAGGCCGGGTTCCGGCTATCGGCCTTAGCTCGACCAGCTCCCCTTCCTTCCTGACCATGACCTCCGGTGATGCGCCTACAACCAGCGTATCGTCCATCCGGAGGAAGAACATGTAAGGAGAAGGGTTGAGTGTTCTCAGCACCAGGTAGATGTCAAGCGGGTCGACCGTGAGTTCTGCAGAGAATCGCTGGGACAGTACTACCTGTATGATGTCACCGCTTCTGACATACTCCTTTGCCTTCTCCACCGCACTCTCGAAGTCGCGCCGGTGCATATTCGAGGACAAGGTGATTGGCTTGCCCCCGGCTTTTTTGTCCGGTAATGATACCAGAGGCGCTTTCAGCCTTGCAATAAGCGCATCTATCCTGCCAACCGCATTATTATAGGCTTCATCAGGTGTCGCACCTTCAAGATGGGCATTTGCGACGACCTTGATCTTCTGCCTTACGCTGTCAAAGATCAGAAGCGTGTCGGTAATAAGAAAACAGGAGTCCCAGGCTCCTATCTCTGCGGGCTTGTCACTCTTGAGATCCTCGAAGTAACGGACCATGTCATAGCCGAGATAGCCGACAGCGCCGCCGAAGAACCTGGGAAGGCCATCTACCTCCACGGGTTCGAACCGGACGAGATAATCCCTGACCGCACCCAGGGGGTCCTTTGACTGCAATGAGACCGGTGTGTCACCGCTTTTCAGAATTTCTACCAGATCTCCGCGAGTCCGGATGACGACCGACGGTGATGCTCCTAGAAATGTATAGCGCCCCCACTTCTCCCCCCCCTCGATACTCTCAAGAAGAAAGGAGTAAGTGCCGTCATCGATTTTTTTGAATGCGGTCACAGGGGTATCCATATCCGCCATTATCTCGCGATATACCGGGATAAGATTACCTTTTGCTGCCAGGTCGGCAAAAGTCATTCTATCAGGAAAATACATCAGAACTCCAGAGGGGAAAGTTGTTAATAGTTACCACATGAGGGGAGTTTTCCGCAAACAATTCGTCCGCAGAAAATCAGCCTTTCAAAGTGAAATAAAAAGTGGCACCTTCACCTTCAACTGCGTCAGCCCAAACCTTGCCGCCATGCCTGTGAATTATACGCTGTACAATGGCCAGACCTATACCGGTACCTTCGAACTCCGGGCCGTGCAGCCGGTGGAAGGGTGCAAACAGATTATCCGCATAATTCTTGTCGAAACCTGCGCCATTGTCCTTTACAAAATATACCGGTCTCGACGCTATAACTGTTCGGCCGAACTCGATCACGGCATCCTCTACCTTTGAAGAGTACTTCCAGGCATTGCCAAAGAGATTATTAAGCATGACCTCAAGCAGCCGCTCATCCCCGTAGGATTCCAGACCCTCCTCAATCTTGAACCTGACTTTACGTTCAGGCTCCCTTTCGATCAGAGATGCGGCGATACTGTTCGCTATCCGGCTCAGGTTGACCGGCCCGAACTTCAGCTCGCTCATCGAAAGTTGCGAAAGCTCGAGAAGGTCGTCAATCAGAAGCCCCATCTTGTTGCACCCTGCGACAATTCTCGAAAGGTAGTTCTTTAACTCTTCATCAAGCCGGTCGGAATATTCACTCTCAATAATACTGCTGTAACTGCTGATATGGCGAAGTGGTGCCCGAAGGTCGTGTGAGACCGAATAGCTGAACGATTCAAGTTCCCGGTTTGCGATCTCAAGTTCTGCCGTCCGTTCTGCAACCCTCTTTTCAAGATCCTGGTACAGTCGCCTGATCTCGCTATCTGCTTTTATCCTGTCCGTCACATCACGAACCACCTCGATCCCGCCAACTAACTCACCGGATACATTTCGGAGCGGACTTGCCGAGATCTCCAGGAAAAGATCTTCCGACCCGTACGTCACACGACGGAGCGTCTGGTGAGCCCCGCCATCTTCCAAGGCAAACTTCATGGGACAATCGTCACATAGAGTCGTGTTATGGTTGAACGCTTCATAGCAGTATCTGCCCACAGATTCACCGATCAGGTCTTTATGCGCCTGATTCTGCAGAACTACCTTGTAATCCCGATCCAGAATGCTCAGCCCTTCTCCCATACTCGCCAGGATCGACTCAAGCTTGACTTTTTCAGCCTCAAGTTCGTTATATGTCCTGAGGTACTCTTCGACCTGGTTCCTCAACTCCTCTTCGGCGGAAGCCAGCTCCTCGTTACGGTCCTGCAGGTCCCTCTCCCGGGCATGTACCGCCTCAGCCATTTTTATAAAATTCTCGTACAGGTCGTTAATCTCGATATAGCCGGAAAATACACTGGTCTCCCGGACCTCTTCACCGGCTGCCAGGCTCTTGCTCAGATCAGTCAGCGCAAATATTGGTGCACTGAGCCGGTTGATCCGCCTGAAAGCAAAAAAGAGCGCCCCTGCAAGCACAACCAACGTGAGAAAAACAAGCAGCCGCTCTATTTCATACAGATGCGCATAAGCGTTCTCTTTATCGTGTACCGAGACTATTACCCAGTCGTTCTGGGAAAAGGGGAGAACACTCCCGATGACTTCCCTGCCTGACAGAGTAAATGAGTAAGTGCCGCTATGGCCTTGAAAACCGGCAGTGATCTGCGGGATGGAGATAAAAGCCTCTTTCTCGCCGATCAGGGATCTGTCGGGATGAGCGATCAGGCGGCCGGCAGGACTGACTATGAACGCGTATGCCTTTTGGGAGGTCTTGGTCGGTTCAACCAGCTTGCAAAGATACGAAAGATTCATCGTCCCGGAGATCATCCCGCCTCTCCAGGGGATGCCCAGAGAGATGACCGACTCTCCGGTCCTCAGTGAGACATAGGGCTCGGACCAGGCGAAACGGCCGCTGCTTTTCACACTTTTGAAAAGTTCGTTCCCCGAGTAGTTCTGCCTTAACCCCCGGCTTTTTACCGGCTGTTCATCCGACCCTGCCGTACCGAGCAGATTGCCATTGGTATCCAGAAAGAGAATAGACTCGAAGAGTGGATCTGTATCAAGCGTACTGTTTGCGACTGACTTCAGGTTTTGGAACTCTGTACCGACATGATCATTCACTTGATCTCTTATCTGTTTCAGCATCACCAACGGTCTCGCAAGAAAGAGCTCTACTGCGGAACTGACAGTATGTGCGACCTTGAGATTGTCAAGACGTATGCGCTCTCCGGTCTCGCGGTGGAACATCGCTACGGAGACCGTCATTGCTATAAGCATCGGGACAAGGGTCTGAAGTGCGATGCTCGCAATCATTGCATTACGTATGCTGATCAGCTTTTTCATCTTTCTTTTCGGCACTCCTTTTCGGTGGATGTTATCATGAAAAATTTCTCTTATGAACCGGTTTTATTGTGTTCCGGAGTTTTTTTCACTTCCAGGGTTGAAAAGCTGATTCTGAATGATTAGCTTCTGGCAGTTAAGTCTCAATTTATAAAAGGAGAACGCCGCAACATGAAGACCACGAAAAAGTTCCAGACGGAAGTCCAGCAACTTCTCGACCTCGTCATCCACTCGCTCTACTCGAACAAGGATATTTTCCTGCGTGAGCTTGTTTCAAACGCCTCCGATGCGATTGACAAGATCCGCTTCGAAGCCCATTCGAACGAATCGCTCCTCGAATCAAACAGCGACTGGAAGATCAAGATCACGCCTGACAAAAATGCCGGAACCCTGACAATAACCGACAACGGAATCGGGATGAGCATTGCTGAGGTCGAAGAGAATATCGGCACGATCGCCCGCTCCGGAACCAAAGCCTTCATGGAAGCGCTCAATGAGGCAAAGAGCAGCAACAACCCCGAGCTGATCGGTCAATTCGGAGTAGGATTCTACTCTTCATTCATGGTAGCGGACAGAGTAACCATGACGACACGCAAGGCTGGCAGCCCGTCAGCCGGCTGTTGCTGGGAATCGACCGGCGACGGCAGTTACACTGTCGAAGAGTGCAAAAAGACGACCAGGGGGACCGAAATCGTCCTCCATCTGAAAGATGAGATGAAAGAGTATCTGGACGAATGGAAGATTCGCTCGATCATCAAGAAGTACTCCGATTACGTCCAGTACCCCGTCACGATGGACATTACCCGCAAGGAGCCGGCAAAAGGGCTCGACGGAAAAGTGATCGAAGGCGGCGGCGACATCGAAAAAACGACGGAAGAGACCCTCAACTCGATGAAAGCCATCTGGACCCGTCCGAAAAGCGAGATCACTGACGAGGAGTACGAGGAGTTCTACAAGCATATTTCCCACGATTTCGAGAAGCCGTTCCGGCAGATTCACTATGCGGCCGAAGGGACAAGCGAGTTCAGGGCGCTTCTCTATCTCCCTTCGCACAAGCCTTTCGACCTCTTCATGCAGGAGAAGAAAAAGGGGGTCCATCTTTATGTCAAGCGTGTCTACATAACGGATAACTGCGAAGCGCTGCTCCCCGACTATCTCCGTTTCGTCAAAGGAGTGGTGGACTCAAGTGACCTGCCGCTGAACGTATCCCGCGAGATCCTGCAGGAAGATGTGCAGATCAGGAGAATCCAGAAGAATCTGGTAGGCAAGATCCTCTCTACCCTTGCCGAGATAAAGGAGAAAGAGCCGGAAGAGTACCTGAAATTCTATCTTGAGTTCGGACCTGTGCTCAAGGAGGGACTGCATTTCGACTTTGCCAACAAAGAGAAAATTCAGGAACTCGTGCTGTTCGAAAGTACCGCTACGGAAGCCGGAAAACCCGTATCGCTGAAAGAGTACGCGGGCAGGATGCCGGAAGGCCAGAAGGAGATCTACTTCATTACCGGCACCAGCCGTGAAATGGTTGCCAACTCTCCGCATCTCGAAGGGTTCAGAAGCAAGGGCTATGAAGTCCTGTACCTCACGGACCCGGTTGACGAGTGGGTCGTGCAGGCCCTTACCGAGTACGACGGCAAGAAGCTGAAGGCGGTTGACCGTGGAGATGTGGAGCTCGACAGCGAAGAGGAGAAAAAGGTCAAGGAAGAGAAAAAAAAGGAGTCCGAAGAGCAGTATAAGGGTGTGCTTGAGTTCATCAAGGAGAAGCTCTCGGAAAACGTGAAGGAGGTCCGCTTCTCGGGTCGCCTTACTGAAAGCGCCTGCTGTCTCGTTGCCGATGAATATGGTCTTAATGCCAACATGGAGCGGATCATGAAAGCGATGAACCAGGACGTGCCCCAATCCAAACGGATCCTCGAACTGAATCCGAACCACCCGATCATGCAGGTACTCGGGAAGATGTACGAAACCGACAAGTCAGACCCGAAGCTCGCCGACTATTGCGAACTGCTCCTCGATCAGGCGCTCCTCACCGAAGGGTCGCCGATAAAAGATCCGCTGAAATTCACCAAACTGATCTCCGAGTTGATGGTAAAAGCGGGGTAGACACACTTAAAGAGGGGGAGCAGATGATGCTCCCCCTCTTGTTATTCAGCCAGCATGAACTTCTCGATGATCCACCGGGCAATGCTGCGGTGAGGCGGAAGCGCTTCCGGTAAAACATCGCGGGAAAACCAGCGGGCATCTTCCAGCTCTTTTGTTTCAACCTTTATCTCTCCACCTTCATAATCCGCGACAAACCCTGCCATGAGCTGGCTCGGAAAGGGCCAGCACTGGCTGCCGACATACCGCACGTTTGTGACGGTAATTCCGGTCTCTTCGAAAACCTCCCTTGCCGCACACTCCTCAAGAGATTCGCCCATATCGAGAAACCCGGCCACCAGACCGTAGCGGCCGGCTGCCCACTCGCTCTTCCTGACAAGCAGGAATTGGTCGTCACGTTTCACCAGGATGATGCTGCAGGGGTGGATCGCCGGGAAATGCTCATAGCCGCAGGAGTTGCAGAGCCTCCCCCAGCTTCCGGACATCGGAGTCAGCTCCCCTCCGCAGCCGGAACAGAAGCGGCTCCTCTTCTGCCAGTGCAGTATCTGCATCGCCATCCCGCCAAGCGTCAGCGTGGCATCATCCAGACGGTCGCCGGAAGCATTGAAAGGCTCGGCTACAAATGGCTCCGGAATCTCGATTGTGCGGCTGATGGCTGCGACCCGCAGGGGAACTCCCTGCCAGTAGCCGATGCAGAAGGGTTTGCAGGTTTCGGGGAGAAAGCGGGGTGCAAAACCGCAGGGAAGCTTCAACGCTCCGTTCTCTCCGCAGACGACCAGTGAATTGCCTTGCAGGATCAGCCAGAACCCGTCTCCTTTCGGAGCAGGTGACCCTTGAGGCAAAGGGACGAAAAGCTCTTTTACAACTTCATGATTGAACGGCAGATCGACGGTAGACGGATAACGCATGAAAGAAAACTCCTGTAATGAAAAGGGCGCCCACAGGGCGCCCACTTAACGACTCAACTACTTGAACTGATTAACGTTTTTTCTTGCCTTCGAGCTCTTCCTTGATCCCCTCAATAACCGCCTTGACTTCGTCGATCATCTCCTGAGCCTGTGGCGATTTCTCATATTTGAGGTAAAGCTTCAGATACTTCACAGCCTCTG
Organism: Geobacteraceae bacterium; assembly: GCA_041500085.1. Classification (GTDB taxonomy): domain Bacteria; phylum Desulfobacterota; class Desulfuromonadia; order Geobacterales; family DSM-12255; genus VEOV01. Next base: position 37,012 of record JBGQLM010000008.1, on the reverse strand, counting down.
AGAGATGCTCCCTGTCCATGTGAAGGCTCCCCAATGTCAGGTAGGCAAGCGTAAACTCCGGATCGAGGCGGATCGCCTCAAGGCACTCCCGCTCGGCATCGTCATGCTCTCCGAGATCGTAGTACAATTCACCGAGATTAAAGTGAGCAGCCGCATCTTCAGGATCTACGGCAATCCCTTTATTGAAAGCCTCTATGGCTTTTTCACGGTTTCCCAGGCCGTACCATGAATCACCGAGGGCGTTATAGGCGAAAACATTATCCGGATCCAGCTTCAACGCTTCTCCGTATGCCTTTATGGCATCATCCACCCGCTCCATGCTGTTGTATACCAGACCGATGTTGACATAACCGTCCGCATCCTTAGGGTCGATCTCTACGATCCTCTCATACGTCCGCAAGGCATCCTTGTGAAGCCCCTGCTCGAAGTATATATCTCCAAGAGAAGTCAGGGCATCCGTATCATCAGGGGACAGCTTCAGTCCTGCCTTATATGCGACAATTGCCTCTCCTAGCTTCTCTGATCCGACAAGGGCTTCCCCCAGATAAAAGTGCCCCTCGGCATTGTCCGGCTCAAGTTCAACGCATCTCCTTGCGGCATCAACCGCTTTCTGATAATCGGCAGACTCTATGGCTGCAATAACCTTCTCAAGACTCTCATCAAATGGAGTGCCCATGCTTATCCTCACTTTGCCGACGGTGTAATTTTTCCGATTTATATCATAGGAGATTTTAATTATCATCTCAATTCGCTTTAATCTGGATTCCCGATCGGAATTCCCTCTTCACATACTGCGTAAATCATCTATACTTCACCTCAACAAACTACACAGGAATTTCTATGACAGAAAAATCCGAATCGTTGGGGCTGCGCACCCTCGAAGACATAAGCAGCTTGATCCTGCACTCGCACGACCTGAGGGAGACCCTCGACAACATCGTAACGCTCGTCTCAAGGCGAATGCAGTCCGATGTCTGCTCGATATACCTCCTTGACGATGACGGCGAGACACTGCGCCTTCACTCGACCAAAGGTCTCTCCCGCTCATCAGTCGGCAAGATCACGATGAATGTCTCTGAAGGTCTTACCGGACTGGTCATTGAACAAAGGGGGGTCATCAGCCTCGAAAATGCCCAGGAACACCCTCGCTATAAATATTTCAAAGAGTCCGGTGAGGAGAGATATCACTCTTTCCTCGGCATCCCCATGTTCGAACGGAAGTCTCCGGTCGGGGTAATCGTGGTCCAGCACCGGGATCCCCGGGCATACACCAAAAGCGAGATAAGCACACTCTCTACCATCGCCTACCAGATATCGAGCATCGTACTGAATGCAAAGCTGCTCGACTCAATCAGGGAAAAGGATGATGAGAGAGCTCTCCTGGAAAGAGAACTCAGAAATATCCAGGGGAGCACCCTCGGTGCGGATGCGGCAAGCCTGCTCTCCGGAGAAAAAACCCGGAACTCTTCGGATCTTCGTGGCATCGGGGTATCGCCCGGATTTGCCACCGGAAGCGTCTATATTCTGAGCAGAAGGAACCATCTTCTGGCTGCGATTATGGAGAGCGCTCTTTCTCCGGAAGAGGAACATCACAAACTCAGGCTTGCCCTTGAAAAAGCCAGGATACAGACCCTCTACATGGAGAAGCGGGTCGCAGAAAGGCTCTCGGAAGAAGATGCCGCCATCTTTCATGCACATCTGCTGATCCTCGAAGACAGGGGTTTCATCGGCAAGATCCAGGAACTCATCGATCAGGAGTTCGGAGCTGCCAGAGCAGTGCATGAGGTTGTGAATCATTACAAGGAAGCCTTCGCACGGATGAACGATCCCTACCTTAACAGCCGCTCTGCAGACATGGAGGATATCGGCCGCAGGATCATCGACTCGCTGGAAGGGCATACAGAGGAGCAGATCCACTTTGACGAGAAGCGTATCCTGGTGGCTGCCGAGCTCCTGCCGTCAGACCTTGCCACCATGGAGGTAGAAAACATCCTCGGCATAGTCACCGAAAAAGGCGACATGAACTCCCACGCCGCCATAATTGCCCGGTCGATGGGTATCCCGGCCGTAGTTGCAGTTGAAGGGCTCCTGCGACAACTTTCGTTGAAAGACGAAATAATCCTCGACGGAAACAGCGGGCATATCTATATAAACCCTGCCATCCATATAAAATCCGAATATGAAAGACTGAAGAGCGACTACAGCTCGAAAAGGCGCGAACTCGGTGGGCTGAGAGAACTGCCTGCCGTAACGAAAGACGGGCTGCGAATCTGCCTGAAAGCCAATATCGGAATGATCAGTGACCTGCGGATAGCTTCATTGAACGGAGCAGAAGGGGTGGGGCTCTACCGGACCGAGTTCCCTTTTATGGCCAGAAGGCATTTCCCGGACCGCGATGAGCAGACAGCAATTTACTCCCGCATTCTCGATGGGTTCGAAGGGCAACAGGTAACTATCAGGACTCTCGACATTGGAGGAGACAAAGGTCTCCCCTACTTCGACCATCCGGATGAAGAGAACCCGTTTATGGGCTGGCGGGCAATAAGAATATCCCTTGAGCGCACAGACATCTTCCGCGACCAGCTTGCTGCAATAATGACTGCTTCCGCAGGCAGGGATGCAAGAATAATGTTCCCCATGATCTCCGGCGTCGAAGAGATCGCAAGGATACGCGAAATCGTTGACGAGGTGAAGGATGATCTGCGGTGTAAAGGGACAGACTTCAATGAAAACATCCCTCTCGGGATCATGATCGAGATACCCGCAGCTGTGCAGATGGCAGATGTTCTGGCAAGAAAGGTCGATTTCTTCAGTATCGGCACAAACGACCTGATCCAGTACACTCTTGCAGCAGACAGGAACAATCCGAAGGTGAAAAAGTACTACAGCCCCTTGCACCCGGCGATTCTGCACTCGATAAAAAAAGTCGCGGATGCCGGAAGAAACGCGGGTATCCCCGTCTCGATCTGCGGCGAGATGGCGTCCGATCCTCTCTGCGCCCTGCTGCTTATGGGTCTGGGGATTTCAGACCTCAGCATGTCCTCGCCCTCGATCCCGATTGTCAAGCAGGCTGTGCGGGGGGCCATTTTTGCATCTGCATCAGAAATCGCCGCCCGAGTGCTCCAGCTTGAAAGCAACGATGAAATACTATCCGTACTGAAAGGGTCAAGTCTTGAACTCGGAATTGTCAGTTGAGACCACCTTGATCCAGTTTTTTCTGGAGATTTTCCATCTGCTGTCGTATAAAACTTCATCCTGTTTATAGCGTCCTCGGAGTTTGAATTATGAAAAGGCTCACATACGCTCTGTTTTTGATATCCCTCATGTCCTCTCTTTCCGAGGCCAAGATCTTCAAGGCTTACAACGGAGACGTAGACTTCAACCACTCCAAGCATATGGGGCTGTACCCATGCACAGAGTGCCATGAAGGGGCGCCGCGTCCGTTCGGCATCGACAAGGCGAAAGCGCACAAGCTCTGCCTCGGCTGCCACAAGAAAGAGGGAGTCGGACCTCTCCGCCACTGCGGTGAGTGCCACGGCAACGGGAGAAAAGACTAGCCCCTGGCAATCTACATAACAAAAAAGCCCTGCCTCCGGATGGAAGCAGGGCTTTTCTTATTGAATAAATTTTCTGCGGGACTCGTGTCAGCTAATCGCTCGAAGGCCAGTCCCGATCCTGGCGCCCTCTCTTTTCAACTCTTCTGCCATACCAGTATAAAAGTGCGAATAATCCGGCGAGGCCCATCAATACCAGCAGAACACGGCCAAGCGTGGTACCGAACAGGAAAGCCGCAAGGAGGATAAGCAGGCCAACGGCGACCAGGATACCGATAGCGTCACATAAGCCGCCAAGGATTGAGTCGAACATGTTCCTCACCTCAGTCAAACAAGTCAAATTGCGAAGACATTTTGCATTCTGCATTGCATGTATCCGGAAGAGGTTGTCTTTCAGTGTAAATAATTACTTTCGACATCGTGTGACACACTACTGCATAAGTCCCCGGTGGGAATCTGGGAAGGTCTTGCACTATCAATCTCTTGCATAGACTCAAGTCACCACTACCACGGAAACAGTGATCAAGATGAGTACCGTTTTCAGAGAAAAACTTTAGCGTGAGCCCATGGGCTTTCTCGGTATAATTACGGGGCGGCTTAACAACAGAAGAGAGCCGTACACTGCTGGCTGTCGGTTTCTGAGGACTAAGACGACCTCCCCTGACAGAAGTCCTTTCTTTCATCGAGAGGTATCCCGCGATTAGTTCGTCTTGTTCTGCAGAGTCGTCGTCACATTTCTCACGTGTTGGAGTTGGCATCCTTTGCCAGTCTGCCATACTCGCCAGCTCATCATGCTTGCTAACCCAGTCCGGCGCCCACAGAACGCAACGTTCGAGCATGAGTTGAATGAATTCTCCGAGAGACGTCCCGGTAAAGCCTTTTGGCAGTTTCAATAAACCGGGGTCAACAAATTCGGGAAAATCTACAACAAAAACTCCTTTAGACTTTGACAACTCAAAAACAGGAATCTCCTCATCAGAGACCTCCGGCATCCTACAGGAAAGCCAGATGCATTTGACTCCCGACTCCCGGTAACGCTGCTGCCTGATGCGGTAATATGAAAACTGTTGCGGAGTTATTTGAATTTCAAAAGCGATCCTGAAAACATCCTTCTCGGTAAATACATCTGCACACCATCTGTCACCGGAAGGAGTATGCCCTTCGTATTCGGTCTCGGCACACCATCCGATATTTGTAGCAACTTCTCGAATGATTTCCTTCACCCGCTGATGATCCAGCGATTCGGACTTTTTACCTCTCCTCGATTCTCTCCCTGAATAATCGCCCCAGCAATCACTCTTGCAGCTTTCATTTCTACGGTGGGCAAAATGTTGGCAACGACGACCGCTACGTAAGCTGGCTTTGGCGTTACAACAAGGAAGGGTCAAGGTCAAAGCACCGCGCATAATGCGGAGTTTCAGATCTTCCCACTCTGCAGCAGAATAATCCTCAGCATAAATTACCTTATTTTCAGATAGGCAACTGAAAGGCATAAGATTTCCTGATTGGTTTATTTGTTAACTTGGCACTAACAAAGTCTGACAAATCATGACAAAGCCACGCGTACTTATTTTTTCGAAATGGTAAAAAATGAACCGGCCGCAAAAAGTGTACTGATCTGCCAGAACTGTACACTTTTCTGAGCTATGGTCATTTTAAAATTACGGAGTTGTAAATTACATTGTTGAGGAAAAATGTAATTCACTGTTACAGCTTCATGAATGATACTCGTTACATGCTTGATTTGAAAAAATGCATCAGAAAAATTATCAGGTGAAAACTGTAAATATATTTTGAACGGTTCAACGTACACAAGGCTCTTGAAGTGTTAAAGACATTATGAAAATTTCTACCAATAGGAAGCGAGCAAATAAAACGCTCTGAATCCGTTCCGTCGTCAAGCAGCTATTTAATCTTAGGAAAGGAGTAAACCATGGACCGAATTGTTGCCTTAGTGATTTTCGCAGTACTGGTTATCTGGCTGAGCAAGTAAATTGTAACAAACAAAAGGGGGCAACTCGATCGCCCCCTCTGTTCTGATTAAAGTTCAGAGAGCGCCTGATAATCCACAAATATTGGAGGCCTATTATTTATATGAAATTATTCTCCAATCATCTCTTTGACCTGTTGTTCCAAATACATAACCCATTGCCAGTGCGAAGTTCTCGTTAACTTAGTGTGGCTGTTAACGCCAAAGTATTTTGCAAGACATTCCTTAACCTGTGGGCTCGATATTTCTAGATCCAGTTGCTCCAACAGCTCTTTTTCTCGGGCGTAAGATTGCCTTTTGGTCGGAATGAAGGTGCCCTTTTCGATAGATTGCGTTATTCGACCAGAGATCGTGTTTGCATATTTTGCATCAAGGTAATGAATTATTGGATCACCAGCAGCCTCAGGCCAGTTCCAAATTACCGTCCATTTGTCATTTTTGATATCAAATGCAGTCTTGAAAATTTTATACATAACCTCATAAGCTCTTTTGCCAAATCTCTTTTCTCGTTCTTCGCCAAGCTTGTTGAATCTTTCTTTTATTGCTTGTTTCAACAGAGGATTAGCGCCTATCGTTCCGGGTGGAGGCAGTAGCTTAACGGTTGTCTTTGCCTGTGGATATAGATTTAGATCGCCGCCTATGGCTCCAACTTGAAAATTGTTGTTGCCAGTAAGATTCTGCCGGATGTTTTCTACCGGCTTTTTTGTAATCGGAGGCTTATATCCTCTCGCCTTCTCAATGGGGAATTTGATCACCTTTCCAAGCGGTGGTTTATTGACTTCAGGCTGTCGCGACAGCCTCCTATAAAGCTTCTCATAGCTATCATCATGAAGGACATCATAATAGGTGAATGGCCTGAGTACGCTAGGTATGTATTCCTTGTTCCCCTCACCAAACAAGACCGGAATAAATCGCTTATTTCTCCCCTCATGATCATATATTTCCTGTGTAATTATTGCTCCTTCCCATTTTACTCCTTTACCGCCTGCTTTGGCGTTAGGCGCGAGCTTCTCACAATAGCCTTTTGTACAAACAACAAGAACATAATGGCAGTTGCACAGCTCAGTTTGCATCCATCTTGGCCATCCTTGTTCTGGTGATTCTTCATATTGATCAAGAACACAATCAACGCCTTGAGCACGGAGTTGATTCGCAAAACTTAAGACGAGACGTTTATGATCTTCAGAGTCATGCGAATAACTCATAAATATTTTTGTCGTCATATCTCTCCCCGCTCCAAATTCAACACCAGCAACCGCCCCAAGATGGTTTCGTCCGCCATCTCCGGAGTATAGTCGCTCCAGCCGTAGGCGATGGCGACGGCTTTGTCGAGCGCTTCTTGCCGCAGTTTCAGACCGGCGGGCATTTCGTTGTAGAGGTTGGTCAGGGTGCGCTTCTTCCAGGCCGCGGCATGTTCCGGTTTGGGAACAGGCCGGGGCGGGAACCCGGCGGCTTGTTCTTCCGGTGTGATCTCCCAGTTCAGCCACCCCTCCGGATTGAGCCATTTTTCCCGCCAGTCGTTGAGGTCGGCTGCTGCGGTGGCGATGGCCTGGAATGCTTCACCTTCAGGAGCGGTCTTTGCCTTGAAGTCGAAGCCAGGCGGGAATGGGAAAGTCTCGAAAGTGAGGCTGGCGTTATAGCGAGGATCGTTGCCCATTCCCATGCGCCCCCCCTTTGCAAGCGCCCAAACGCAATGAATGCGGGAGGAGAGAATGCCGAGGGTCGTATCATCCTGACGCGGAATGACAATCAGGCTATGCTCCGGTGCCACCGCAACCGGAAACTTGACAAAGAAGCGGTGCTTGGCGGTTTCCGGGGTGGCGATGTAATGAGTCAAGCCGTGGAGTGCAGTACGCATTGCCGGTCGTTTCTCGCCGTGATGCCACCATTTTTCCGCTCTGGCTGCACGGTTATTGGTGATGCGTATAGGTTTTACATTGGCTTCCACATGGGCAAAGGGCTGCAGATAATCCGCAGCTTCAGCCAATTCCTTTGCAGCGAAATCAACCACCCAGTTACCAGCCCAACGCCGGGTGATGTCGGAGCCGTTGTAAATGGGGCGCACCACGTCGCTGTTGGGGCTTCCGTTGGGGTTGCCACTCTCCTTGAGCCACTGCAGGGCGGTTGCCGTGTCTACTTTGAAAGGACCGGCCAGGCAGACCCCGAAAAACGAGCGACCCTTGTTGGCAGGTAGCGGTTTGGCTTGGGTGAGGTCCAGCGTTTGGGCACCTTGAGCGCTTCCGGTCAGGTCTGCATGAATAGCGGCCACTGGCTTGCCGTCAAGGCGATTGCTGACTCTATTGCCGAAACAGACCAGACTGACCCGTACCGCCGCCCCTTCGTTGATCCACTCTTCATCCGACCATGCTTCAAAAATCCGCGTGCTGTCCAGAATACGTTCCAGCACTATGCGGTTACGCTTCTGACGGATGGAGTTGGTGGTTACCAGACCGGCGACGTTCGCTTGTCCCGCTGCAATCTGCGCCCTCGCCTTCTCGAACCAGTATGTCACCAGATCGGCTCCACCTGGCACGCGGCCATCAAAGCGCTTGCGCAGCTTCTCCACATAGCGGTCGCCCAGTTCGCCGCGCATCATTTTGTCACCCAGAAACGGCGGATTGCCCACGATGACATCCGCTTTCGGCCAGCTTGTCTCGCTGCCGTCCGGGTTCAGCAGGGCGTCGCGGTGCTCGATGCTGTCTAGAGCGCGCAGGATAGGGTTTCGCGCAATCTCCCGGCCATTGCGGCGGCACCACTGGATATCGCCGATCCAGACGGTGACGCGGGCGAGTTCGGCGGCATATTCGTTGATCTCGATACCGCGGATGTTGTGTGGCCCGGTGTAGGTCAGAAGTTCAGGCGCGAGGCCAAGATCCTGCGCTTCGACCTGAACAAACTTTTCTACGTCCCGTAGGGCTTTGAGGGCAAGATAGAGGAAGTTGCCGGAACCGCAGGCAGGATCAAGAACCTGAAAGTCGTTAAGACGCTGCATGATGCCGTGATAGGCTGACTTTGCGTCCTTGTACTCCTTGCTACGCGGACCTTTGCCCTGTCCTGCAGCAATGGTCGCTTTGACGGTCTGCCATTCTGTCAGGAGCGGTTCGGTTATCAGCGGTTGAATAAGTTTGGCAATGGTGCCGGTGTCGGTGTAGTGCGCACCAAGCGGGGCGCGGGCTGTCGGGTCAAGGCCGCGCTCGAACAGAGTTCCGAATATGGTCGGGTCTATGGCCCGCCAGTCCATGTCAGCAGCGGCGGAGTAAAGGGCAGCAAGGTCGTCCGTGGTCAAGGCAGGAACGTCGATTGTTTTGAAGAGACCGCCGTTGAACCAGGGAATGTCGTGGTCGCCATACTCGCCACCTGAATTCTGCATGGCACTGAATAATCTGGCGATGCGGGATGCGGCTTTATCTGTATCACTACCGGCGTTTTTAAGCAGATCGGTAAAGATGTTGCTCGGGAGAAGGTTTTCATCTTCTGCGAACATGCAGAACAGGCACTGCACCAGGAAGTGGGCGACGCGCTGGCCGTCAAAACCCCGCTTACGCATGGCCTTTGCAAGGTTTGCAAACTGCCCGGCAGCCTCCGCGGTTATAGCAGCAGTGGATTTTTCCGGACGGAGTTTCTTCGGGTCGATGAAGACCCAGCGCAGCATTTGCCGTACACCAGGATCGGTCAGCTCTTCAATGCGGATTTCGCGCGGCTGGTCCGGGTAACCGGTAAAGGCGGTGTGGATGATGATTCGTTCGCGGTCGGATACCACTAGCAGTGGCGGATTTTCCAGCTGCAGGGAGTAGTCGGTAAGCTGCTTCAGTGCAGTATCAAGGTCGCGCCCCGGCTTCTTGTTTTCCCAACCGAAACAACCCCGTTTCCAGACATCGGCCCAGCCATCGCCACCACCGGATTTTTTCGCACCACGCTCAAAGCAGTAGTTATCCGGGTCGCGGGGCTTGTCAACGCCAAGCAAGTCGCAGAGGTCGTCAAAATGGGCCTGCGCACCGGCCCGTTCAGTCAGTTTGCTACCTTTCCAGAGGACAATGAATTCTTCCGCCGTCATAACATGATTCTCCGCATGACATCTGTTCCCACATTTGCGCACGTTATAGCATACTCATGCGATTTAGCCTACCGCAATGACGGAATCCCACCTAACTGGCCGGACTTGCATCATGGTTGACTTTGGGCGATGAAACTGCTTAACTTACCTTTAGATCAAGTCGCAAAACGAGGTACCAATGGGGACTTCAGCACATAAAATCAGTCCAGAAGAGTTCATTCTGGCGGCGCTTTCTCCTAAGGAACGTCTTGAAGCAGCTTTAAGTGTCGCCCGTCAGGCATTCAAGAAAACCAACCTCAAAATGGGTGACATTGAACTTGCGGCAAAACGTGTCCGAGCAGCATAATCGCACATTATTATTACGAACATGCAAACGCCCCGCCCGGAATAACCGGTGCGGGGCGTCTCAATTTTCAGCTGTTCCCCCTCACCCTGGCCCTCTCCCTCAGGGAGAGGGAATTAGTTGCAGGTGTGGCAGAATCATGGCCAGCGGCAGCGCAGGAAGTCATTTATCGGAGCCGTCACCCCATCACAATGACGAGATCCTCTTTCTCCACTTTTTCCCCCTCCTTGAACTTCACCTCCGCCACCTTGCCATCGGCCTTTGCCTTGATGTTGGTCTCCATCTTCATTGCTTCGGTGACCATGAGTACATCACCGGCCTTGACCTCTTCACCCGCCTTGACATTGACCTTCAAAACCTTGCCGGGCATCGGTGCGGCAATATGGTGGGGATTCCCCTTGTCAGCCTTTTCACGAACAGCCACGTCGCTCTGTATGGACTGATCACGCACCGTTACTGAGCGGGCATTGCCGTTCAGTTCGAAATAAACCTGACGGGTGCCGTCCGTATGGACTTTGCCGATCGCGTTCAGTTTTATTATAAGGGTTTTTCCAGCCTCGATATCGAGCGAAGTCTCCTGCCCCGGCTCCAGTCCGTAGAAAAAAATCGGAGTAGGGATAACGGAAGTATCGGAGTACTCCTGGCGATGCCGGTCGAACTCAGGATAGACATTAGGATAAAGGATCGCCGAAACCAGCGCCTTATCATCAACCCTGTGGCCGAGACGCTCTTCCAGATTCAGACGCTCTTCGTCAAAATCTGCCGGTTCAAGAAGTTCGCCCGGGCGGCAGGTGATCGGTTCGGTTCCTTTGAGCACGATCTTCTGCAGCTCCTCGGGCCACCCCTGATACGGCTGCCCCAGCATCCCCTTGAACATCCCGACTACCGATTCGGGGAAAGCAAGGTCCTCCTTGGATGTGTAAACATCTTCAGGCTGCAGGTTGTTCTTGACTAGGAACATTGCCATGTCGCCGACAACTTTCGATGACGGAGTAACCTTAACAATGTCGCCGAACATCATGTTCACCTTGTGGTACATCTCCTTGCACTCGTCCCAGCGCTCGATGAGGCCAAGACCGGCAACCTGCGGCTTGTAATTGGAGTACTGTCCGCCCGGGATCTCGTGATGGTAGACTTCAGCGGTACCGCTCTTCAGGCCGGACTCGAAGGGGGCGTAGTAGTCCCGCACCGTCTCCCAGTAGTTGGCAAGCTGCTGCAGACCGGCGGCATTTACCCCAGGATCCCGCTCCGAGCGTTCCAGGGCTGCCACCAAGGCATTCAGGTTCGGCTGTGCCGTAAGACCTGAAAGTGACGACAATGCAGCATCGACTATGTCCACCCCGGCCTCGCTCGCCTTGAGGAGCATGGCGCTACCGTTGCTGGAAGTATCATGGGTATGGAGATGAACCGGAATGCCGATATTCTCTTTCAGCGCCTTGACCAGCTTGTAGGCAGCCAGCGGCTTCAACAGACCGGCCATGTCCTTGATGGCAAGAATGTGAGCGCCCATCTGCTCAAGCTCTTTCGCCATATTCACGTAGTACTCCAGGGGATACTTGTCCCTCTTCGGATCAGTAATGTCGCCGGTGTAGCAGATGGCCGCCTCGCAGATCTTGCCGCTCTTGCGCACCGCATCCATCGCTACTTTCATGCCTGTCGTCCAGTTCAGGGAGTCAAAGACCCGGAAGATATCCACGCCTGAATTAGCCGCCTCCTCGACAAACTTCTGCACGACATTGTCCGGGTAGTTGGTATAACCGACTGCATTGGAACCGCGCAGCAGCATCTGGAAAAGGATGTTCGGAATCGCTTCGGAAAGCTTGTGCAGCCGCTGCCACGGGTCCTCCTTCAGGAATCTCATTGAGACATCGAAAGTAGCACCCCCCCAGCACTCGAGAGAGAACAGGTCGGCGCCGAGATAAGAGGTCGGCTCGGCAATTTTCAACAGGTCATGAGTACGGACACGGGTCGCCAGGTTTGACTGGTGAGCATCGCGCATGGTGGTGTCGGTGATCAGGAGCTTTTTCTGTTCAAGAATCCACTTGGAAAGACCGTCTGCACCCAGCTTCATGAACAGATCCCGGCTCCCTGCCGGACGCGGCTGGGTGTAGTCTACCTCGGGCACCCGCGCCTCGATCAGTTCAGCGGACTTTAGCGGCCTGGCTACACCGGGTGAGCCGTTCACGATTACATCGCCAAGGAAGGTCAGCACTTTTGTCGCCCGGTCCTTCTTCTCGTGGATATGGAGGAGTTCCGGATGCTTGTCGATGAAAGAGGTGTCACACTTGCCTTTAAGGAAAACAGGGTGGGTAACGACATTTTCGAGGAAGCCGATGTTGGTCTTGACACCGCGGACACGGAACTCCTGCAGCGAACGGTGCATGATGTGGGCTGCCTCGGAAAAGGTGAGCCCCCATGAGCTGACCTTGACCAGGAGCGAATCGTAATGAGGGGTGATCTTGGCGCCGGTGAAAGCGTTACCGGCATCCAGACGGACGCCGCAACCGGCTGCCGAGCGGTAGGTCGTCAGCGTGCCGAAGTCAGGGGCAAAATTGTTCCCCGGATCTTCTGTCGTGATCCGACACTGGATCGCATAACCGCGCATATCGATAGCGCTCTGCGAAGGGATGTTTATCTCCGGGTCGGAAAGCTTGTGACCTGCGGCGATCAGTATCTGGGTCTGGACAAGGTTACGTCCGGTTATCATTTCGGTAACGGTGTGCTCGACCTGAATGCGAGGATTCATCTCGATGAAGTAGTGGTTCCCCTCTCCGTCAACCAGAAATTCGACAGTACCGGCATTACGGTACTTGACCTGCCCTGCAATTTTGAGAGCGGCAGTGCAAAGCTCCTCCCGCTGGCTCTGGGTAAGGCTGAGCGACGGGGCAAATTCCACTACCTTCTGGTGACGACGCTGCACCGAGCAGTCACGGTCGAAGAAGTGGACAAGGTTCCCGTAGTTGTCTCCCATAACCTGAACTTCAATATGTTTCGGGTTCTCAATGTAGCGCTCAAGGAAAACATCGGCATTCCCGAAAGACGCCTTTGCCTCGCTGCTTGCCGCTACCAGACCTTCCAGGAGCTCTTTCTTGTTCTGGGCAACCCTCATCCCTCTCCCGCCGCCGCCTGCAGAAGCCTTGATAATAATGGGATAGCCCGACTCCTTGGCGAATTTGAGAGCCTCCTCCTCCTTTACAATCGGATTCTCCGTCCCCGGCACCACCTGAACTCCCGCGCTGACAGCTGCTTTGCGGCCTGCCACCTTGTCACCAAGTGCCCGCTGCATTTCAGCAGTAGGTCCGATGTAGGCGATCCCGTTAGCCTCGCACTTTTCGGCGAATTCGGCATTCTCGGCAAGGAATCCATAGCCCGGATGAATCGCATCGACATCGGCCTTAAGTGCGAGCGCAATGATCTCGTCGATTCCGAGATATGCATCGATAGGGGGCTTCCCCTTGCCAATCAGATAGGCCTCGTCTGCCTTGTATCTATGGAGGGAAAGCTTGTCCTCTTCCGAATATATCGCAACCGTTCCGATCCCGAGCTCGGTGCAGGCACGGAAGATACGAATCGCAATCTCACCCCGGTTTGCTGCCAGTATTTTTCTGAATTTTCTCTTCTGCATCTGAATCCCCCACTTTGATTTTACGGAAATTTAAACTGCTGAAATTGTGTTAAATATTTAGGTAAACTAAAATTATTTAGTTATTTTAGATAGTTACGAGATGCGATACCCCGCATAAAACCAGACTGGGCAAAAATTGTCAACAAGAATAATGGTCTTCTGGGATGATTGAAAATCTGTTGCACTTGTGTATAATGCATCAAGTTTATAAATAAGGAATATGCTTTTGAAAGGAGACGTTTGATGAGCAAGAGAGTTACAAGCTGCCTGTGTATGATAGGCTTTGCATTTTTGCTGGCCAGCGGTTGCACCGGCGAAAAAGCAGCAATAAAGACAGAGACTGCACCTGCAACCGGAAATGAGACAACGATCGTCAAAGAGCCGGAGTCAAAACAGGCTGAGCCTTCAAAGAAAGATTCTCCAGCCGAAACCGCAAAAAGTTCACCTGGTGATCCGGCTGCAAAAGTCGGCTCAACCACCATAACCCGCGGAGAGCTTGACAGGGCGATGAATGTCCTTATATCGCAGAATCGCATTCAGCCCGGTTCCACTCCGGAAGCTGTGAAAGAGGCTCAAAAAGCTGCTCTCGATCAGCTTATTTTTGCCGAACTGATCTACCAGGAGGGGTTAAAGACTCCTCCCGTTGACCTCGAAAAACAGATCGAATTCAAGATGGCCCAAAACAAGGGGAAGTTTGAGTCACCGGCAAAATACGAAGAGGCTCTGAAAAGTTCCGGGGTCACCGAGAAAGATCTGACGGAGATCTCCAAAAAAGATATCGTCATCAGCAACTATATAGAAACAAAGATTGCCTCGAAAATCAGCGTAAGCGATGAAGAGATAAAAGCCTTCTATGATGAAAACAGGGACAAACTTGCTGAAGAACCTCAGATAAAGGCGAGCCACATACTCATTGGTGTCGAATCCTCAGCTTCGCCGGAGACGAAGGCAAAGGCAAAGGAGAAGGCTGAAGCCATATTGAAGGAGCTAAAAGGCGGGAAGGACTTTGCAGAGGCAGCCAAAACCAGTTCCACCTGCCCGAGCAAGGAACAGGGCGGCGATCTCGGCTTTTTCGGCAAGGGGCAGATGGTCCCCGAGTTCGAGCAGGCGGCTTTCGCCCTGAAACCGGGTGAGCTTAGCGATGTTGTCGAGACACAGTTCGGTTATCACATCATAAAAGTAACCGAAAAAAAGGGGGGTGAGCCTCCAAAACTTGAAGAAATCAAAGAGAAGATAACAGCATTCCTGAAAGGGCAGAAGACGCAGAAAGCAGTCTTTGAATATGTTACGAACCTGAAGAAAAATGCGAAGATAGAGAGCTTTATTTAGGCAAGAAAGACATCAACACATTACTCAAAGGCCCGCGACAGAGATGTCGCGGGCCTTTTAAGTTGAACAGACTAACCAAAATCAATCAGGCCGTCACCTGTTGATACAGATACTTCTGGAACCCCGCAAACACTTTCCCGATTTCTGTAGCTTTCCCCAAATCGGCCTCGGCATCTCGCAGTGAGTCGTGATATTTGAGTTTGAGCAGCGGCGACAGTTTTGCCATGTCCAGCTCATCCACTCCCACTTCCACATAATGGGCCAGCACGAAGTCGAGGAAGGTCTGCTGCTTACTGTTAAAATGCTGCGTGATGATGACCCTGGCCTTTGCTGCCCTTTCTTCACGGGTGAGCGTCGGCAGGGCATAGGCGACATGGGCCAGCACGTCGAACAGGTCGCTCTTCTCCGCATCAATGATCTTCTGCATTTCGCCAAGTTGCTCTTTGCCGAACCCCTTTTCACCAAGTCCTTCCAATAGCTTCCGGCGGGTATCCGGCCGGCTCCATAAGGTACGCAGTTCGTCTTCGTTCTTGAAGAACTCGGGGAGCTTGCCGAACAGCATCTCCATGAACTGCTGCGCGGTTATCGGTATGCCGCCGGGATGCCAGTAACTGGACACGATCATGTGTTTAATGTTCCGCTCTTTACCGTCGGCAAGCTGCACCTTGACCTTCACCCGCCGGACACATTCGCACGGCAGTTGGCCGCAGATAGTGCATGGTTCCGGCTCCGGCTTTTCACATATACAAGGCAGTCCTCCGCACACCGGGCACGGTTGCGGAGGTCGTCTTTCGCACTCGCAGGGATAACATTCGCATGTTGGGCACGGTTCCGGCTCAATCGGTTCGCCGTCCCATTCCGGGTCCCGGAAATGTTCGTGCGCCTTCACAAAGTCGTAGATGGTGAAGTAGTCCTTGCCGTCAAAAAGACGGGTGCCGCGGCCAATGATCTGTTTGAACTCGATGATTTGCCTGATCGGGCGCAGCAGCACGATGTTGCGGATGTTGCGGGCATCCACGCCGGTTGACAGCTTTTGCGAGGTGGTGAGGATGGTTGGGATGGTCTTCTCGTTGTCCTGAAAGTCGCGCAGGAACTGGTTACCGATCTCCCCTTCATCGGCAGTGACCCGCACACAGTAGTTCGGCTCCTTGCTGCTCTTCATCCGGTTGATCAGATCCCGTATCATCAGGGCATGAGCCTGATTCGCGCAGAACACCAACGTCTTTTCCCGCTGGTCGATCTGTGCCATGAAAATTTCGACCCGCTTCTTCTCCCGCTCATCAATCACTATTTTCCGGTTGAAGTCCGGCTCTTCGTAGACCTTGCCCGCCTCTATCTCCCCCTCGATGACCGTATCATCAGGGGTGTAGACGTATTCATCCAGCGTGGTGGTGATCTGCCTGATCTTGAACGGGGTCAGGAAACCGTCGTTGATCCCTTCCTTCAGGGAGTAGATGTAGACCGGCTCGCCGAAATAGTTGTAGGTATCCACGTTGTCGTCGCGCTTGGGGGTGGCTGTCAGGCCAAGCTGCACCGCCGGGGAGAAGTACTCCATGATGCCGCGCCAGGTGCTTTCGTCATTGGCGCCGCCGCGATGGCATTCGTCGATAACGATGAAATCGAAGAAATCTGGCGGGTATTCACCGAAATATGGGGTTTCTCCCAGCCCGCTCATGAATGTCTGGAAGATGGTGAAGAAGACGCTGCCGTTCGTCGGCACCTTACCTTTTTTGCGGATGGAGTCGGGGTCGATGCGCACCAGGGCGTCTTCCTTAAAGGCGGCGAAGGAAGAGAAATCGTTGTAGGCCTGATCGGCCAGATTGACCCGGTCTGCCAGGAAGAGGATGCGCGGCAGTCGTGACGGTTCGCGGCCCAGATTCCAGCGGGACTGGAACAGTTTCCAGGCGATCTGGAACGCGATGGAGGTCTTGCCGGTGCCGGTGGCCAGCGTCAGGAGAATGCGGTCGTTGCCGTCGGCGATCCGCTCCAGCACCCGCTCCATGGCGATCTGCTGATAGAAACGGATCTGCCAGCTGCCGCTCTTGTCGGCAACCGGCACAGTAGCAAAACGGTCACGCCAGCTGTTCTTTTCGGAAAAGGTCAGGTCCCAGAGTTCGTCAGGGGTGGGATATCGGGCGACGTCCCCTTCCTTACCGGTCGCCATGTCGATGCCGTAAATCTTCTGACCGTTCGTGGCGTAGGTGAAGCGCACCGCCAGCTTCTCGGCGTAGATCTTCGCCTGGGCCGCCCCATCGGTATAGGGCCGGCCCCACGCCTTGGCCTCGATCACCGCCAGCTTGTGGTTGCGGTAGGTCAGCAGATAATCGGCAACCTGCGGTTCGCCGCGCTTCCCCTTGCCCAGAATGCGGCCGGGGGTGATCACTTCGCGGCGAATGCGGCTCCCTTCAACCAAACCCCAGCCGGCAGCTTTCAGGGCAGGGTCGATATGTTCGGCGCGGGTTTCGGCTTCGTT
Source organism: Geobacteraceae bacterium (assembly GCA_041500085.1). Classification (GTDB taxonomy): domain Bacteria; phylum Desulfobacterota; class Desulfuromonadia; order Geobacterales; family DSM-12255; genus VEOV01. The sequence continues at coordinate 19,644 of JBGQLM010000008.1, read as the reverse complement.
CATGGGTTGGTTCCGTAGGGGCACCCCCGTGTGGGTGCCCGCCTTGTGCTGGTGATGGCAATATTGGTTGTTCCGGCGAGGGCGACCACATGGGGTCGCCCCTACAAATCATCTTCTTAGAGCGCTCCTGTGAATGCCTGATGCAGCAGGGATTTTTTCAGGGCGTCGAGGGCGGCAAGTTTCTGCTGATAGATGGCTTCGAGGCGTTGGGTTTCGGCGGTCAACTCCTTGAGCTTTCCAGCTAATTCTAACTGTTGTTTGAGTTGAGGAAACGAGACAACAATTTTCCGCAAGTCGCCAATGTTAATCTGCATCAAAGCAGCTCCGTACGTTTTCTCTCTAATTTGGCTTTGAATCGCTTCCGAAGTCATCAGGAAAAAACCAAAGTCTTGCCGGAGCAGCGATGTGTTAAACATAATGGGAACAATGCCTCGGGTGACATTTGCTCCGGCAAGTCCGGGGGCAGCTACAGAAATAACTCCAGTGCTTCCCCGAACGCAGAGAAGGAGTTCTCCTCCACGAAGCACAGTTCTTCTGTAGCCGTCTGCCAGCTTGGGATCAATGCGTTTCAAACCGTCAAGTGTTATCAAGAATCTAGTCAAATCTGTCGGGCGAACTATGTGCAGCCCATCGGGATAATCGTTGCCGGGCTGAACAATACCATATGAGAGTGTGCAGTTAGCATCGACCACTTCGTCAAGCTGCCTCTCCACCCACCCTTCATTACGCTGAGTAAAGACCGCTTGCAGGTGGCTTTCAAAGAGGGCACGAGCGTTTTGTAGGTTCTTTTCGGCGTTGGCTTTGGCCGTGGCGATGCCGGCAAATGCTTCGTCGAGGATTCTGACGATGCGCTGCTGTTCGGGGAGGGATGTCGGATAGCTAACGGAAAAGCTCTCCGCCAGAACAGAGCGAGCAAGTTCGGTCTGGCCTCCGCAACCTTCGCCCGCTTCCTTGATTGCTTCTTCAATGACAATGAGCATGTAGCCAAAGAAATCAGGGAAAAACTTGCTCGGTTTTGGACGAACAATGGTGACATGTGAATCAACCGTGATCGGTTCGGGTGGTTCTTCACGAAGCTGGGCAACACGGCCTAGGGTGCCGGTTCCTGTTGAATTAACCAACACATCGCCAAGCTGAATGAACCGCACATCACTAACGGCCTTGTCCTTTGCGTCGTGTCTGCGAGCCTGTTCATAGCTAATGCGGTGGTCACGTACGCATTTCTGGTTGAGAACGCAGACGCCACCTTCTTCTAAATATTTCGGCGAAATACCTCGATTAAGAAAGGTGCATACTTCGCCAAGTTTTTCGGTATTCCATCCCGCCTTCATAACAACGCCCTGATATTCGCCAGCACTTCTGCACTCTCGGCATCCAGCGCCGCAATCTCGTCCATGATCTCCAGCGGGCTGCGGTGAATAACTTCCTCACCGCCATCAGGATTCTTCACCGAGAGATCATACCCTTCGGCTCCGCTCAGGGCACTGACATCGACGCTCCAGCTCTTGGGGGAATCGGCAAAACTCTTCTGCAATTCGATGAACTCTTGCAGATCGTCATCATTAAGCGGGTTGGTCTTCCCCATATTGCGGCCGGGATCGAGCTGGTAGTACCAGACCGTGCGGGTCTTGGTCCCCTTCTCGAAGAACAGCACTACAGTCTTGACGCCTGCCCCCTGGAAGGTGCCGCCGGGGCAATCGAGCACCGTATGCAGGTTGCAGCTCTCCAGCAGGAGTTTGCGTAAGGAAACCGAGGCGTTGTCGGTGTTGGAAAGGAAGGTATTCTTGATGACCACCCCTGCCTTGCCGCCTGCCCTGAGCATCCTGATGAAGTGCTGGAGGAAGAGGAAGGCGGTTTCGCCGGTGCGGATCGGGAAATTCTGCTGCACCTCCTTGCGCTCCTTGCCGCCAAAAGGGGGATTGGCCAGGATAACGTCGAAGCGGTCTTTCTCCTGAACATCGGCCAGGTTCTCGGCCAGGGTGTTGGTGTGGATGATGTTGGGCGCCTCGATGCCGTGGAGAATCATGTTCATGATGGCGATGACGTAGGCCAGCGACTTCTTTTCCTTGCCGTAGAAGGTGGACTCCTGCAGCGTTTTCATGTCGTCTGTGGTGAGCCCCGGCCGGGCCTTGAGGTAGTCGAACGCTTCGCACAAAAAGCCTGCCGAACCGACAGCGCCGTCATAGATCCGCTTGCCGACTTCCGGCCTGACTACCTGCACGATGGCGCGGATCAGCGGCCGGGGGGTGTAATACTCGCCGCCGTTCCTGCCGGCATTGCCCATGTTCTTGATCTTGGCTTCGTAGAGGTGGGACAGTTCGTGCTTCTCGGTCTGGGAGCGGAAGCGCAGTTCGTCGATATGGTCGATAATGTCGCGCAGGATATAGCCGCTGTGGATCTTGTTCTTGATCTCGCCGAATATCTGACCGATCTTGTATTCGATGGTATTCGGCCCGGTGGCCTTCTGCTTGAAGCCGTGCAGGTAGGGGAACAGTTTGCCATCGACGAAACTCCGCAGGTCGTCGCCGACCAGGGCTTTGCTGTGGTCGAGCTTGCCGTCTGCTGTCCTGGGTGCTGCCCAGTTTTCCCAACGGTATTGTTCATCGAGGATGAAGCTGTACTTCTTCCCTTCCAGCTCCGCCTCCATGGCCTTGTCCTGCTCCAGCCCGTCCAGGTATTTCAGGAACAGCAGCCAGGAGGTCTGTTCTGCATAGTCCAGTTCACTGGCACATCCGGCTTCTTTCCGGAGTGCGTCGTCTATATTCTTGAATGCCTGCTCAAACATGGTGCTCCTCTGAAGCGCAGTAAGTCGTCAGAGAATACAACATATCTTGCTATTCAAACAGCAATAATTGATAGCTGTTCATTACGTGTTTGCTGCAAAGGCGGTTTGTTATAGTGGCGACATGTCACAGAAAATCGTCAAAACCGGAGAAATCGGGACGGCCATCAGGAAGCGCCGCAAGGAGCTGGGCTGGTCGCAGGAACAGCTGGCCGAAAAGGTGGGCGTTACGTTTCAACAGATGCAACGATATGAGAACGGCAGCACCATGTTGAACGTGGAAAATGTCCAGCGAATCGCCGACATTCTTGGCCTGCCGGTTACGGACTTCTTTGCATCGGACAGCTCAGTAGCTGTAGCGGAACCGGTCGAGTCCTATTTCGCTGCCGACGAAAAAGCGCTTTTGCGGCACTATCGATCAATCACCGTCATTAACGACCGGAAACTGGCTGCAAGCGTTGTCAAGAGGCTGGCGAAAAAGTAGCTGAAACCGACATCTTTCCGAAACGTCAAAGGCCCCATGCTTTTCCGCATGGGGCCTTCGTGTTTTTCTGGTCCAGTGCACCCGGAGCAGCAGGCGCTATCTTTTCCGGTATGCCTCGTCGTGCTGCAGATGCAGGCTCACCAGTACGATGGTCGGCCCGTTAAGCAAACAACTAACCGCCCGGCTGCTGCCGGTGACACGGAGCGAATAAAGCTGCAAACCGGTGGACGGCTCTACCATGCCGTGCAGCTTTTCAAAATTCAGTCCGCGATGTGCCCATAGCTGCGGCAAATCAAGTGAAAGTAGCAGTTGCAGCATCTTTGCAGCGGCCTTGCGTATCGGCAGTTCCGCTGTCATGACCGCCTCGTCGAATGCCGGGCGAATCTCAACCTTCATTGGTCCATCTCTTGGCAACAACCGCAGCCTGCTCAGGGGTGGATACTTCCAGGGAGGAGCGAGGATCAGTCAACGACGTGCTGATAACCTCCTTAGCGGCTGCTGTCCAAGCCCAGAGCTGATGTTTCGGTATCGGCTCCACCGGAACGAGCATGATCCGGCCATCATCAAGCAGTTCGAGGTCGATAGCATCACCGGGCTTAATGCCGACCGTCGGCGGCAGGGTAATACGTCTTCTGGCGTCTGTTTGCAAGAGCATAGGAAACTCCTCCTGCTGTAACTATACCAAAATCCCACCAGCGGGGCAATACCCATTTCCCCACAATGGAAATGCCCCACAAAAAAAGGGCCAGACTTTTGTCTGACCCCCTTTCCTTAATTGCACCGAACTGCCGACCAACGGCGGAACGACCGTCAGACCACCGGCGGCGGGACGAACACCCTTGCTCCCAGCTCGTTGTCCAGCATCAGCTGCCCATAGCCGTTGTCTCCGATCATTTTGAGCTTCCCGATGATTTCGCGGTCATTCTCCTCTTCTTCTATCTGCTCGGTCACAAACCACTGCAGGAAAATCTGAGTGGCATGATCCTTCTCCTTCACGGCAAGTTCTGTCAGCTCGTTGATGCACTTTGTGATGTACTGCTCGTGCTTGAGGGTTTCCTGGAAGAAGTTCATAAGCGAGGAGAAACTGCTGGCAGGTTTTGCCATCTTGTCAACTATTGCCTGCTCTCCCTGGCTGTTGATGTAGGTATAGAATTTCGTGAAATGGACCATCTCCTCCTGGTACTGGACATTGAACCAGCTTGCAACGCCCTTGAAACCCATTTCATTCGCTGCCGCCGACATATTTAGATAAAGATATGCCGAAAACAGCTCGGTATTCATATGACTGTTGAGGGCCTTATACACGTTTTTTGAAAGCATCCTGCTCCTCCTTGATGAGATGTTGTTTTTTTGTATGCCTGCAATTCCAAACAGAAGATATCAGGTCGACGATTTTTTCTCCATGAACATCTTTATGAGATCTATCGGAACAGGGAAAATGGTAGTGGAATTCTTTTCAGCAGCTATCTCGGTTAGAGTCTGCAGGTAGCGCAGCTGCAGCGATATCGGCTCCGTAGCAAGTATTTTTGCTGCTTCTGCCAGTTTTTCGGATGCCTGCATCTCCCCTTCGGCATGAATGATCTTGGCCCGTTTTTCCCGCTCCGCCTCTGCCTGCTTGGCGATGGCCCGCTGCATCTCCTGAGGAAGATCGATGTTTTTAACCTCGACATTGGCGACCTTGACCCCCCATGGCTCGGTATGGCCGTCCAGAATTTCCTGAAGCTCCCGGTTGATCTTATCGCGGTTGGCAAGCAGTTCGTCCAGCTCCACATGACCGAGAACACTTCGTAATGTGGTCTGGGACAGCTGGCTTGTGGCATAAAGATAGTTCTCCACCTGTATTATCGCCCTGTCAGCCTGCATCACCCGGAAATAGACAACAGCCGAAACTTTCAATGTGACATTATCGCGGCTGATTATATCCTGCGGAGGGACATCAAGAGCGACTATCCTGAGTGAAACCCGCACCAGGCGATCAATCACCGGGATAATGATGATAAGTCCCGGACCCCGTACCCCCTTGAAGCGGCCGAGACGGAACAGGACTCCACGCTCATACTCGGGAAGAACTTTCAGAGCATTGGCAAGAAAAATTATCACCAGAACCACTGGAAACACGATCGGGACATAAGAAAACGGATCAAACATATCTATTTACCTCCGCTACCTGTTCAAGTTTCAAAAAGAGTACCTCAAAACATCTCTTCGTCAACCGCAAGCTACTCCTTGCCAGATCGAAGTAAATCATGCTAATAATTCGCAACCGGAGGGGCGATGAAAGATAAACCCGCAATTCTGCTGATTGACGACGAGGAAGGTAGCAGACAGGCGCTCCTCCTTCTTCTGAAAAGCAGCTTCAACATGACAGGTGCTGCCAATGGTCATGAAGCGCGACAGAAGCTTGCTTCAGACAAGTTCGACATCGTCATAACCGATCTTCGCCTGCCTGACTGCAGCGGCATAGACCTCCTGAAACTGATAAAGAGTTATCATCCTGGCACAGAGGTCGTTCTGATAACCGGCCACGCCTCTGCCGAAACGGCTGTCAGCGCCATGAAAGAGGGGGCTTTCGACTACCTCACGAAGCCAATCAACATGGAAGAGCTCCGCATTATCCTCGCCAAGGCGCTCGAAAAGCATCGCCTCCTCTCGGAAAACCTCTACCTTAAAAAGCAGCTTCGCGAAAAGTTCGGCTTTGAGAACATAATCGGCAATTCCCCGGCAATGCAGAATGTCTTCAGGCTGATGCACCGGATCATAAAGACCGACTCGACAGTGCTTATCATGGGTGAGTCCGGTACAGGCAAGGAAATTGTTTCCAAGTCGATACACTTCAACAGTTCTCGTCAGGATAAACCTTTTGTCGCGGTCCACTGCGGAGCCATTCCGGAAAACCTTCTCGAAAGCGAGCTCTTCGGCCATGCCAAAGGCGCATTTACCGGGGCTGTCCGGGAGAAGATCGGAAAATTCGAAAGTGCCAATCATGGTACCATTTTTCTGGATGAGATCGGGACAATGCCGCTTCATCTGCAGGTCAAGCTGCTTCGCGTGCTTCAGGAACAGGAGATTGAGCGGGTAGGATCGAACAGTACCGTGAAACTTGACGTAAGGGTTATCGCAGCAAGCAATCTTTCACTTGAGGACGAGGTCAAAAACGGGAGGTTCAGAGAAGATCTGTTCTACCGCCTGAATGTAATCCCGTTGATAGTCCCTCCGCTACGTGAGCGGAGAGAGGATATCGTGCCGCTGGCCAGATTTTTTCTGGCAAAATACAGCCGCGAAATGAAGCGGCCGGCCATGACCATAAGCAAGCAGGCAATCGAAGCAATGGAACTCTACGCCTGGCCGGGGAATGTAAGGGAGTTGGAGAACACCATGGAGAGGCTTGTCGCCTTGACCGAAAGCGACTCGATCACAATTGCCGACCTGCCGGACAATATAAGGAAACAGCACGGCAGCATGCTCAATTTCAGCTATGAACTCTCTGAAAACGGCCTGGATCTGGCGTCAGTGGTAAGTGAAGTTGAAGGGAGGATAATCATTCAAGCGCTTGCAAAAAACGGCAATGTCAAGGCAAAGGCAGCCTCTCTTCTCATGATGAACAGGACCACGCTGGTAGAAAAAATGAAGAGACTCGGGATAGCAGGTTAAGCAGGTTAAGCAATTCATCATCATTGTCATCAGCAGCAACTCATCATCATCCAATCAAATGACATGCCGTCTGCAAGGGTTATGGACCGCCTTCTATCTTTAAAGATCGATATACGCCGGATCATCCTTTCCCGGCACGACCGCCCATCCAAACTCTGATTCCTCGAACTCCGCAATTTTCCCGATCGGCACTTTCATATATCTGCCGGAGGCGATAACAGCGACCACTCCGTCCGGCAAAAGGATCTCTCCTCTGCCGGAGAAAAACCTGGCGTTTTCTTCGGTAATCCTTGCGACCGCTCTCAATTCCGAGCCGAGCGGAAGCGGCTTCTTGTACTCCACCTTGAGTTCGAGCGTTACCCCCCAGACCTCCTTGTCGCTGCCGATCATCACCGCCCTGCCGATTGCCTCGTCAAGTATCGTAGAGGCGATACCGCCATGCATCCTGCCCGGATAACTCTGGTGCTCCTTCCTCGGGGTAAAGAGCGCAACAAGAGCCCCGTCATCTGTTTCATAAAATGATGCCTGCAAGCCGGCCACGTTTTTCAGCCCGCAGACAAAGCACATCTTCGAGTTATGCTGTTTTTTCGCGATGTTATGTACCATGATCTCCCGTCTTGCTTTTCTCGGAAAAATCTGAATCATGCAATGATCAGAGATATTTCCCTATCAGGATATCCAGATCAGCTTTCGCCTTCTCAGGTATCGCCTTTCTCTCGGTAATGACAGCATACTGCATTGCAGAAGCGCATGAACAGCTCCTCTCTTCGGCAATCCCTGCCACTGCGTGCCTGATGATGTTTTTCGCCATGGCGACATTCTGGTGAATGATCTTTATGATCGCCTCGACCGTCACGTCATCGTGAGAGGTGTGCCAGCAGTCATAATCCGTTGACAGAGCAATTATTCCGTAACAGATTTCGGCCTCTCTCGCCAGCTTTGCCTCGGTCAGATTCGTCATCCCGATGATCGATGCCTTCAGATCACGGTACATGAATGATTCGGCCCTGGTCGAAAATGCCGGTCCCTCCATGCAGACATAGGTACCGCCCTTATGCACAGTGGCACCGGCTGTCCGGGCAGCCTTCTCCAGCGTATCCGAAAGGCATGGGCAGACGGGGTCGGCAAAACCGGCATGGGCAACAATCCCGTTGCCGAAAAAAGTGTCCTTTCTGGTTCCTTTCGTCCTGTCGATAAACTGGTCAGGGATTACGATATGCCCCGGGACGATCTCCTCTTTCAGGCTCCCGACAGCGGATACCGAAATGATCTGCTCCACCCCCAGCTGCTTCATCCCGTAGATATTGGCACGATAGTTCACCTCTGAAGGGAGAAGACGGTGCCCTTTGCCGTGACGCGGCAGAAACACCATCCTGACCCCGCTGAGCATTCCGGTGATGTAACTGTCGGATGGATCTCCGAAAGGCGTCGAGACGACCTCCTCTTTTACCTCAACGAGCCCTTCCATCTCATAAAGACCGCTCCCCCCGATTACTCCTATTATCTTTTCAGACATTTCACTCTCCTCCAGATTTCCGTTATTTGCGTTCAAAGAATCTTTCTTTAATCAGTGGCAGTGAGAGCCGTATCGAACGGAAACAGCCGGGGCTGATCGCCGCCAATGAAGCGGCTGTCACTTGTGCGGGTAATCTGTGCCGGTACGTAACAATCACCACGGAAACAGAAGCAGAGGCGTTGTAGTGAGAGACGGTTCTAACCGTCACTGATTCAAATCTTTTCCAGTTTTCCCTTCAGCTGGCCGCAGGCCGCAGAGATATCCCCTCCCCTGCTGTCCCTGGTGATTACCGTCACATGCCTGTCTATCAGATACTTGTGAAAGGCGTCAACAGCCTCCCTGGTCGGCGATCTGAACTCGCACCCGTCATGTTCATTGAAGGGGATGAGGTTAACCTTGTTCGGGATATCGCTAGTAAGCTTCAGAAGCCGCCTTGCATCCTCAAGTGAATCGTTCACCCCGCCGATCATAACGTATTCGAAAGTTATCTTCCTTCTTGACGGCAGAGGGAACTCCCGACATGCTCGCAGCAGCTCCTTGAGAGGATATCTGCGATTAATCGGCATTATCCTGTCGCGTAGCTCATCAGTAGTAGCATTCAGTGAAACGGCAAGGTTTACGGTTACCCGCCTTCCGAGCTCAGCCATTTCCGGCACCAGTCCACAGGTAGAGACGGTGATCCGCCTGTTTGACAGCTGGAGGCCGTTTCCGTCAAGCATGATCTCAATGGCTCGGGCAACGTTATCCAGATTCTGCAGCGGTTCACCCATCCCCATGAAGACAATATTCCGTACCTCATAATCCCGCTTTACAGCGCAAATCTGGTTGATAATCTCTGCAGTGCTCAGATTCCTCCTGAATTTGAAAGTACCGGTAAGGCAGAATTCACATCTCATCGCACACCCTACCTGTGTAGAGATACAGAGGGTGTTCCTCCCTTCATCCGGGATCAGCACCGACTCGACAGAATCTCCGTCCTCAAGGGTGAAGAGATATTTCCTTGTCCCGTCAGCCCCCTCTTCCACTGCAGCGGGAGTTATGCTGCTGACATATGCCGTTGCCTGAAGTTCGGCGCGCAGCTCCTTGGAGATGTTCGTCATCTCTTCAAACGAAAGAGCACCCAGCTGATAGATCCACTTGAATATCTGAACGGCGCGGAAACGCTCCTTCCCCTTGCCGGAGAGGAACTGTTCGAGCTCGCGAAGAGTGAAGTTTTTTAGATCGATTTTTTCCATATCACTCCTTTCAACTCTGCATACTAAGTCAAACCGAAGCAGTCATCAAGCAAAACGAGACAAGGAAAGGGCACTCTGATTGACAAGTTATCGATATTCTGTTACTTAATCCGTCTAATGGGTTATTCTCTTCTTCAATAGCATTCTGACTGTTTTCGACTCCGGCAAAGGGGAAAAAGTGAAAGAGCATTATCTACGATTTATCCTGTTTCTTCCGGCAGTTACCTTGATCGCCGGCTGCGCTCTCGGGGCTGCATCCAGGAAACAGGCTACATACCATTTCCAGATGGGTCTGTCCCACCTGGGCGAGAATAATGTCACAAGTGCGCTCATAGAGTTCACTGAAGCTGAAAAGATTGACCCTGAAAACTATGAACTTCAAAACTACCTGGGGCTTGTCTATTTCAGAAAGAACAAGCTCGAAATCTCGGAAAAAAAATACCTCAAGGCGATCGCCCTGAAACCCGACTACTCCGGCGCGAGAAACAACCTTGCCGTTACATATCTTGAGATGAAAAGATGGGATGATGCCATCTATCAGCTTAAACTTGTTACCGAGGATATCTTTTACCAGAACCAGACCGATGCAGGGATCAATCTTTCCCTCGCTTACTACGGCAAAGGGGATTTCAAGCAGGCACTGGAGACACTGAGACCCCTTGCACCAACAGCCCCGACGGACCCGAGAATACGGGTCTACATCGGAAGAATCTACTATGCCACAGACAAGATCGACCTCGCTATTGTGGAGTACCGCAAAGCGATAGAGCTTTATCCTGACTACATACTTGCCCACTACAACCTTGCACAGGCAGTCATGAAAATGGGTGACCGGAAAACGGCTGCCAAGCACTTCAAAGAGGTTGTAAGAATCGCTCCGGACTCTGAAATGGCCCACCTCTCGCAGGAATATCTCGAACTTCTGAAATGATAACCAGAGAAAAAGACAAAGATTGTCGGCAAACTCCGGTTCAGTCTGAAAGCGACAACATCAAAGCTGTCGGAACCTGGCTGAAAGCTGCCAGAGAGGCGAAAGGGGAAACCCTGAACGACATCTCCCGTATAACACGGATCGGGAAAATCTACCTTGAAGCTATAGAAGAAGGTTCTGTTTCAAAACTTCCAAGCGTGGCATACACAAGAGGATTCATTCGTCTTTATGCTGCCCATCTCGGTCTTTCTCCGGACGAAGCTATGATGATTCTTGACCGCAACCAGAGATCCTCATCAGACACGTCCGTTGCAGGGAACGATTCTGACCCGAAAAGCAGTTCCGTAATAATCGAAAGCCCGGCATCACCCGGACGAAACAGGCCCTTAATACTGCTGACCCTGTTATCATGCATTGCAGCAGCGCTGTTTTTTTTGTTCTCTCCGGCAAAAAACGCGATATCACCTGAAAAACCTGCCCGATCCGCTCTGAACGCATCACCTCCCGCTGAAAATATTCAGAAAGATCCAGCCGGGCTGCCTGCAGTAAAGAGTGCATCTGAACCATTTACTGCCAAAACCGGTGACAGGCCTGCAGCAGATGGCATCATCCTCCGGCTGAAAGCAGTGCGTGACGGAAAACTTCATATCACGATAGACGGCGCGGTCTCACAGGAGTATGACCTTGTAGTCGGGGATATTGTTGAGTGGAAAGCGGAGAAGGCATTTCTTCTGGACATCGAAGATGCCGCCTCAGTAGAGGGAGAGTTGAACGGAGCACCGCTGAAAACGTTCGGCGAGCAAGGCCAGCCGGCTCATATGCTCATAAGCGGTGACGGTGCCCGCAAAGAGTAAACCTGAATACCACTTCTATCAAGACTTTCTCCGAAGACGAGATATATTACGTTTCCATATTAGCAAACCTGATTCTGACAGCAGTAAAGCTCCGGCTCAAATTTTCGAAATCACATTGACTTGACAGGCGGCAACTCCATGATAGAGTTTTTCCATAACGAATCTCAGGGAGCCGCAATTGCCCAAAGGTGCAAAAAAAATACTGCTTGTCGACGATGAAGAAAATGCAAGGCTGGCCCTCTCAAGGCTTCTTTCCAGAGAGGGCTATATCGTTGATACCGTTTCAAACGGTTTTGAAGCGTTAAACCATTTACGCGAACATGACGTAAACCTGATCGTTACCGATATCAACATGCCGGAAATGGACGGAATATCGTTTCTACGTGAAGTGAACAAGTCATTTCCTGGAAGCAATGTAATCATGATAACAGCCTACGGAGGGGTCGAATCCTACATTGAGGCGATAAATCTGGGCGCATTCGAGTACATAAACAAACCTGTAAGGATCGAAGAGCTAAGGTCCATTATGGGGAAGATATTTTCATCGACAACTGACCCGGCGGATGGGAGGAGCACATGAAGAAGTTCTCTACTATTTTATTTGCAAATGATTTTTCCGAAGGCTCGGACAACGCTTTCGATTACGCACTATCTCTGGCAAACGAGTATTCCGGCAAACTTGTGCTCATCCATGTAATCAATGAACCGGTAGATCTGCGAGGGTTCTATGTCCCGCACATCTCTTTTGAAAATCTTGAAAAAGAGATTGCAGATGGCGCCCAGAAAATGATGGACAGTTTTTGCGACAAGTATCTCAAAGAGTTTAAGAACTTCGAGCAGAGCGTCATCTCCGGGGTTCCTGCTGACGAGATAGTTAAAAAAGCCGCGGAGTGCGGAGCGGACCTCATTGTCATGGGAACACACGGGCGTAAAGGAATGGATCATCTGCTTTTCGGCAGCACGGCTGAACGGGTAGTCAGATACGCCAGCTGCCCGGTAATGACTGTTCGGCTTCTCTAGTGTTCTGTGCGGCGAACCAACCGCACAGGATACTGGCAGTTTTGGCAGAAATGTTGTAATTATACTATTCAGCAGCAATCAGTCAGGGTAGCAGTTTATCTGCTCCCCATTTTTTATTGGTGAACATGTCAAGTCAGATCAACCTCACTCATACCACAATTCTTGTCATCGACGATGAAGAGAGCATCCTCAATCTGGTTTCAGTAATCCTCAGCAGCAGGGGATACAACGTTGCCAGGGCATGTGATGCGAAAACCGGTCTCGAACTGGTCGAATCCCTGAGCCCTTCCCTGGTTCTCCTTGACTATATGATGCCTCTTGTCGATGGTCTTGAGACTCTGAAAAAAATCAGGCTAAAATACCCCGACACCTATGTAATTATGTTTACCGGCAAGGGAAGCGAAGAAATTGCCGTAGAGTTGATGAAGGCCGGTGCTTCAGATTACATACTCAAACCGTTCAGCAATCAGAATCTTGTCGAGAGATTGGAAAACGTTCTTAAAATCAGAGCAGTCGAGCTGAAAAACCGGGAACTTATTGCTGAAAGAGAGGAACTGCTCCATGAAATAAGAGCCTGGAACCAGGAGCTTGAGCAGAGGATAGAGAAAGAGGCTGAAGCATTAAAAAAAGCACACACAGAGGTGGTGCAGTCTCAAAAACTCGCTACACTCGGCTATCTGGCGGCCGGAATGGCGCACGAGATCAGAAATCCGCTTAATTCGATATCACTCTTTGTCCAGCTGATAAAAGAAGGTCTTGATGACCAGGAAAAACTTGAGTATGTAGAAAAGATTCTTAAAGAAGTTGACCGTGTCGATGCGACCCTTCGCAACCTGCTGGATACGGCAAAAAGACCACGATACGAACTTACCGAGGTCGATGTAGAGAAACTGATACGGCAAGCTCTTGAAGAGTTTCTGCCACAGACCGATTCACTGAAAATCAAAGTAACATTCACAAGCGACGGCAGCCCAATGCTTAGAGCCGACCCTTCAGAACTCGAACAGATATTCACCAACCTCTTCCTCAATGCAATCCATGAGATGCCTGCCGGAGGAGAGTTGAAGGTGAGCCTGCGAAACGAAGGTGAGAATCTGGGCATACTTGTGAGCGACAGCGGCAAAGGTATCCGGAAAGAAAACCTGCCAAACATCTTCGACCCCTTCTTTACAACAAAAAGCAGAGGAACGGGATTGGGTCTCTCGGTCGTACTGAGGATCGTCAATAACTACGGAGGGAAGATCGAAGTCGCTCACACTGACGACAAAGGGACAACATTTCTCGTCCGCCTGCCTGTCTCCAACCCCATCCTCCATTGAAGAGCGTGGAAAAACCATCGTATAGCCAACGCTGCTCTTTCATTTTCCTCGTAAATTGGATACTATTGATCCGTGATTAAACAGATCAATCGCAGGGGCGGGTCATGACCCGCCCAATCGGGCGACGCATGCGTCGCCCCTACACCAGGGTTTTAATGTTTAATCGCCGGATCAATATTACACCCAGTATCTGCTGAATGCCTGACGAGGATTTGATGAGTCCCACAGCCACAACAATTCTTCTCATAGACGATGATGCATTTTTTCTCAAGTTGCTCTCGGAAGCCTTCTCAAGCAGCGGTTTTGAAGTAATTACTGCATCAGACGGAAACGAGGGGGTCAAGGCATTCATTGAAAGACGCCCAAGAGTGGTAATCTGCGACCTGATCATGCCGGGCATGGGAGGTGTCAGCACCTGCATGACAATCCGTAAACTCGCCGGTGAAAAAGAGCCGATAATCGCTCTACTTACATCCATGTTCAAGGGGCCGCCTCGAATGCTTGAATCTCCGGAAATGGGTGCAAGGATCCACATCCCTAAGTCGACCCACCCACTGAACGTCGTAATCCTTATAGAACAGCTGCTTCAGAGACTCTTTGAAGGCTCCTGCCGTGCCGCCTGATAAAATCCGTTTTCTTCTCCGTAACAACAACCTCTTTTTTGATGAGGATGAATCCGACCTTCAGCTTCGTGTTGCCGAACGCTTTTTTCTCGGCAAAGATGAGCTCTCGGATTTCATAATACTCCGCAAGGGTATAGATGCCCGCAAGAAACCCCGGATCAGATACGTTTACACTGTAGCTTTCACTGTCGCCGACCCTGAAAGCTTCTGGAGCAAATTCTCCGGCGAACCTGACCTTCAATTGACGGAAGTGGTGATAACTCCGGAAATCAGCAAGATCAGAACCCCGACCAGAATAGTAATCATCGGAAACGGACCGGCCGGCATCTTTGCCGCTTTAAGACTTTGCGATTACGGGATTGAACCGGTGATACTGGAAAGAGGTAGCCCGGTAGAAGAACGTGTCCGCAAGGTCGAGAGGTTCTGGAAAACCGGCGAGCTTGACGAAGAGAGCAATGTCCAGTTCGGTGAAGGGGGAGCAGGCACATTTTCGGATGGCAAACTGACAACAAGAGTCCGCGATCCGAATACCGCATATGTGTTAAAGAGACTCGTCGAGTTCGGAGCCCCTCCGGAGATTGAGTGGCTGGCAAAACCTCATATCGGCACAGACAGATTGAGGCTCATCCTCCTTAACATCCGCAGATTCCTGCAGAGCTCCGGGGCTGACATACGCTTCGGTTCGAAACTGACCGGCTTCGGCATGATGAACATGGGTATCAGGTCGGTGCTGATCAACAATCTGCACGAGGAGTCTTGTGACCGGCTCTTACTGGCGCCAGGACACAGCGCCCGGGATACTTACGAAATGTTGTCAGCGAAGGGCGTATTGATGGAACAGAAACCATTCGCCGTCGGACTGAGAGTCGAACATCCCCAGGAGCTCATAAATATGATTCAGTACGGAAGGCCTTCCGACCCTCGCCTGCCGCCGGCTGATTATGCTCTTGCCTGGAATGATGCAGACAGCGGCCGCTCGACCTACTCGTTCTGCATGTGCCCGGGAGGAGAGGTAATCGCAGGCTCTTCAGAGTCCGGCGGTGTGGTGACAAACGGCATGAGCCACCTCAGACGGGAGAGCGGCTGGGCTAACAGCGCCCTTGTCGCCACTGTCAGGACCGGGGATTTTGAAAGCGCTTCGCCTCTGGCAGGGATCAGCTTCCAGAGAGCTCTTGAAGCCGCGGCCTTCAGGCTTGGCGGTGGCCGCTATAAAGCTCCGGCCCAAAAGATCACTTCTTTTCTGCGAAAAGGTCCTGGAGGTGCTCTGTCATCCACCTACAGACCGGGCATCGTAGAGGCTGAGCTTTCAGAGCTGTTCCCCGATTTCATCACTGCCACCCTGAAGGACGGTATCGCCGATTTTGACCGGAAGATGCGCGGCTTCATAACATCCGAGGCTACCCTGGTAGGCGTTGAGAGCCGCACTTCGGCTCCGCTAAGGATCATCCGGGGGGAGGATTTTCAGTCCCCGACAATAAAAGGACTCTACCCATGCGGCGAAGGTGCAGGCTATGCAGGCGGGATAATGAGTTCGGCTCTGGACGGGATAAGAGTGGCCGATGCTATTGCAAAGGGGCTGTACTGACATGAAGCTATCTGTGGTAATACCTGTCTACAATGAAGCTGCAACCATCAAAGAGGTCATCTCCTCTGTCATGGCAGCTCCATACGAAAAAGAGGTGATAGTAATCGATGACGGCTCGGTGGACGGAACCCGGGAGATTCTCAATGAATTGTCGTCACCCGGCTTACGGATAGTAGCCCATGGAAGAAACCGTGGGAAAGGCGCTGCGCTCAGAACCGGCTTCGGCATGGCAACAGGTAATTTCGTCATAATCCAGGATGCCGACCTTGAATACTCCCCGTCCGACTATCCGAAGCTTCTCAAACCTCTGCTTGACGGGAGGGCAGATGTGGTCTACGGTTCACGTTTTATAGGCGGTGACGAGCATCGTACCCTGTTCTTCTGGCATATGGTCGGGAACAGGCTCCTCACTCTCTTCTCGAATATGTTATCAAATTTGAACCTGACCGACATGGAGACATGCTATAAAGCCTTCAGACGGGAGATCCTCGAACAGATCACCATCGAGGAGGACCGTTTCGGTTTCGAACCGGAGATAACTGCAAAAGTGTCGAAACTTGGCGCCAGAATTTTTGAAGTAGGTATCTCGTACTCGGGAAGAACATATTCGGAAGGCAAGAAGATCGGATGGCAGGACGGCATTTCTGCCATCCGGTGCATTATAAAATACAATCTCAGGGGTCTCAGCTAGTGCGCAAACTGTTTGTCAAGAATATCAAGGACAGGGATCAACTCAAAGAAGTATTCCTTGTAAAGGAAAAGATCACTGCAATGGCAAAGAATGGTAAGCCGTATCTTACCATTCGTCTCATGGACAAAAGCGGAGATGTTGACGCCAAGGTCTGGGACAACATTGAAGAGGTCTCTGCCAGATTCGAGAAAAACGATTTTCTCGAGGTCAGTGCCAAGGCTTCTCTCTATCTGGGGAAAATGCAACTTGTCATCTCGGAGCTGCGAAAGATGCCTGAAGAGGATGTGGAGCTAAGCGACTTCCTGCCGGAAACCGACCGTGATATCAACGTCATGGTGGCTGATCTTGCAGCCCTCATCGCTACACTTTCAAACAGGTGGCTCAAGGAACTGCTGGACAGCTTCTTCTCTGATCCTGAGTTGATGGCACTCTACAGGGTTGCTCCGGCGGCCAAGGGTATGCATCATGTCTATCTCGGCGGGCTCCTCGAACACTCCCTTGCTGTCGCCTCGCTCGTGGATGCTGTCGTGCCTCTCTACGAGGGACTCAATCGCGACCTGCTGATTACCGGTGCACTTCTGCATGATGTCGGCAAAGTCAGGGAGATGAAATTCTCCAGGGCATTTGACTACAGTGACGAAGGGAAACTGATCGGTCACATTACCATCGGAGTCGAGATGATTCATGAGCGGACATGCCTGATCCCCGGTTTCCCTCCCGAGCTCGCCATGCAGCTCAAACATATGATTCTCTCTCACCACGGACAGTATGAATTCGGCTCGCCAAAGCGCCCCAAAACTCTTGAAGCAACCATTTTGAACTATCTTGACGATCTCGACTCGAAGATAAACGGAATCAGGACACATATCAGGAAAGAGGGCGAGATGCAGGGAAACTGGACCTCTTATCACCGTCTGTACGACCGCTACTTCTACATCGACAGGAGCGAAGAGAGCATGCTGCCTCAAGAGCTGCCGGCTGAAAGCGTTATGCCGCACCCGGAGCAGCCGCGGGAGAAGAGTTCAGAAGAAATAGCGCAGGGGAGAAAAGGTTTTCACAACAACCCGTTCGAGAAACTGAAACCCGAAACGGACAAGACCGGGAACCTGGATCTCTTCTGAAATGAGCAAAACCGGTTTCGCCGTATTGTTGCTGATCGTCTGCGCAGCCCTTGCCGGCTGCCGGAAAGCAGATCCAAAGAGAGGAAACATGATTTTTGAAACGATAGTGGTTGGAGAGCTGGGGGTCAGCTGCTATATCCTGGCTGACAGTGAAACGAAAGAGGGTATCGTGATCGACCCGGGAGCAGACTCCGGGAATATCCTTTCTTTCATCAAGGCAAACGGAATAAAGGTTCTCTATATCCTCAACACCCACGGGCACTTCGATCATATCGGGGGGAACCGCAGGGTGGCTGAAGTTACAGGTGCCAGGCTCATGATCAATAAAGAAGACGAACCTTTCCTTTCACGGGCATCGAAGTCCGCAACCATGTACGGGCTCAAGGCGGAAGACTCGCCTGCCCCCTCCTCGTACCTTGCGGAAGGAGACGTCATCAACTTCGGCAGACATACCTTGAAGGTCATCCACATCCCGGGGCATTCACCCGGCGGCAGCTGCTTCTATCTCGAAAAAGAGGGACTACTGATCAGCGGGGACTCTCTTTTTGCCGAGTCTATCGGCAGGACCGATCTCCCGGGAGGTTCGCAGGCGCAGCTGGTCCTTTCGATCCGCTCAAAACTCCTTGTTCTGCCTGACGGAACCCGGGTCTTCCCGGGGCATGGCCCGTCATCAACAATCGGCCATGAAAAAAAGTTCAACCCTTATCTGGGAGGCTGAACATGCTGCAAGGCAAGACCATCATCCTGGGAGTCACCGGCGGCATTGCCGCATACAAGTCTGTAGAGCTGCTCCGGCTGCTGACAAAAGCCGGGGCATCCGTCCATGTGATAATGACCGGTGCGGCAACCGAGTTCGTAACCCCTCTCACCTTCCAGACCCTCTCGGGAAACCCCGTCCATACAGAGATCTTCAACCTGATAACCGAGCATGAGATCGGTCATATCTCCCTGGCCGACCGGGCAGACCTCTTCATCATCGCCCCTGCCACGGCAAACTTCATCGGCAAGCTGGCCAACGGTATCGCCGACGACCTTCTCGCAACTACGGTACTGGCCACAAAAGCACCGGTGCTGATAGCTCCGTCAATGAACGTGAACATGTATGAAAACCCGATTTACCGGGAAAATGAGGAGAAGCTGAGGCGGCACGGCTACCTGTTTGCCGATCCGGTCTCAGGCTATCTCGCCTGCGGCTGGGAAGGGAAAGGAAAGATGCAGGAGCCTGCCCTGATTTTCGAGGAGGCTCTGGCCGCACTCTCATCAAAAGATCTTGCCGGGTTGAAAATCCTTGTGACCGCCGGGCCAACCAGGGAAGAGATCGATCCTGTCAGATACATTTCCAACCATTCCTCGGGCAGGATGGGATATGCCATAGCCCGTGCAGCAAGGGTTCGCGGCGCAGAGGTCACTCTGGTGAGCGGTCCGGTATCTTTAAGCCCGCCACAGGGCGTAACCATGATCAATGTCGTCAGTGCGGAGGAGATGCTGCGTGAGGTGCTCACGATTGCCGGAAAGGCTGATGTGATCATCAAGGCGGCGGCTGTTGCAGACTACAGACCGGCGACCAGAGAGGATCATAAAATCAAGAAAGATAGCGGCGGGGAGAGCCTGGCGCTGGTCAAGAACAGTGACATCCTGGCCGAACTCGGAAAGGCGAAACGCTCAGGTCAGACTCTTGTCGGCTTTGCTGCCGAAACCGACAACCTCCACAAAAATGCCTCTGCCAAGCTGGAGGCAAAAAACCTTGATCTGATTGTCGCCAACGACGTATCTGCAGAAGGGGCAGGTTTTAATGTTGAAACCAACATCGTGAGGTTCATCTATCGGGACGG
>JBGQLM010000007.1:0-48311 GCA_041500085.1 Geobacteraceae bacterium | reverse complement strand
GAACTTTATGCCACCTGGATCGAAAAGAGCTGTAACGGCTACGCTGATGCAGTGTTGGTGGCTGATTGCGGAGAAGGTGCAGTCGGATATCTCTCTTGCCACATACGGGATAACGGAGTGGGAAATATCGGCCTTGTAGGGATAAGCAGCGCCCGTCAGGGCAAAGGGCTGGGGCGGTTGCTGCTGACCGAATCACTCCGTTGGTTCGCGGCAGCGGGGATCACGCAGGTAGAGGTGGTCACCCAGGGACGGAATCTGGCAGCCCAGCGCCTCTACCAGAAAAGCGGCTTTCTGACCAGCTCGCTGCAACTCTGGTATCATCGATGGTTCCAAAGTGGCAGATGACTAATGACTTCTGACAAGGAAATCCGGATTTCAATTCATCAGAAAACATCGCATTACGAGATTCAGGCTGATCATGAGGGCTTTTTTCAGGATGAACAGGGCATATTCGTTCCGAATAACCCGATTTCTCATCGTGATTACGAATACGATCAGAATGACTTTGATTTTCTTCTCAAGATGCAGCGCGAACACTTCTGGTATCGTGGACGACACCGGTTTCTGCTGAATGCCGTCAACAAGAACCTTTCCCGGCGGGCAGACGAGGCCTCTGATCTTCACGGCATAGATATGGGAGGGGGGTGTGGCGGCTGGCTCGAATATCTTCACGGCCATGACCCGTCCCGTTTTCAGGAACTTGCCCTCGCTGATTCCTCACACCTCGCGTTGAGTCTCGCAGAACCCATAGTCGGGGCATTTGCCGCGCGATACGAGATTGATCTGCTCGACCTCACCTGGGACAGCAGATGGGATGTCGTGTTCCTGCTCGACGTTATTGAACACATACCGGAGCACCTTGAAGTCATTAAACAGGTAAGGAAAAGCCTGAAGCCCGGAGGGCTGCTTTTTGTGACAGCTCCTGCGTTGCAGTTTTTCTGGTCCTACAATGATGTGTTTGCACGACATCAGAGACGGTATTCGCTTAATGATTTTTCAGCCCTGGCGCACGATGCCGACATGAAGTGTCTCCAGCTGGATTACTTCATGTTCTTTCTCAGTCCTGCCCTGTATCTGAGCCGTCTGTTTGCGAGGCCTCCAAGGTACGGTTCGGAGCAACAGGTAGCCGAATACCTGGCCAAGACCCATGCGAGACCTCCACAAGTGATAAATGCCCTCCTGGAAAGTCTCTTTTCACTAGAAACAACACTGTCAAACCTCATCTCGTTCCCCTGGGGAACGTCAATCCTGGGGGTATTTCAAAAATGAGCTCGATCCCCTTCAACAGACCCCATCTGACCGGACGCGAACATGAGTATATGGCTGAAGCCGTAAGCAATGGCCATATCTCCGGCGACGGCAAATTCACCAGGCTCTGCAGCCAGCTGCTTGAAAAACAGCTTGGCGTCTCCCGGGCTCTTCTTACCACATCCTGTACCCATGCTCTGGAGATGGCCGCCATCCCCCTGAACATCAAGCCCGGAGACGAGGTAATCGTCCCCTCCTTCACCTTTGTGTCTACTGTCAACGCTTTCGCATTGCGCGGCGCACAACCGGTTTTCTGCGACATAAGGCCTGACACCCTCAACATGGATGAGAACCTCCTCCCGAACCTTATTACACCGCGGACCAGAGCCATTGTCCCGGTACACTATGGCGGGGTCGGCTGTGAAATGGACCGTATCATGGAGATTGCAGAACAGCGACAACTGGCGGTGGTGGAGGACAATGCCCACGGACTTTACGGCCGCTACCGGGGAAGGCTGCTCGGCACCTTCGGCGCCATGGCCACCCAGAGCTTTCACGAAACCAAGAACATCCAGTGCGGAGAAGGAGGGGCTCTCCTGATCAATGCTCCGGAGTTTGTCGAGAGAGCCGAGATCATCCGCGAAAAAGGGACCAACCGGAGCAGTTTCTTCCGTGGACAGGTGGACAAGTACACATGGGTTGATATCGGCTCCAGCTACCTCCCGTCCGACCTTCTGGCAGCCTTTCTCCTCGCCCAGCTGGAAAACGCCGAAAACGTCCAGCAGAAACGCCGCCGCATCTGGGATCTCTACAACTGTGGCTTGGCAGAGTGGGCAGCGGCCACCGGTGCCGGGCTGCCATTTGTGCCCGCACACTGCGACCAGGCCTACCACCTTTTCTACCTGCTCATGCCATCCCTTGAAACAAGGCAGCGGCTGATGGATGGGCTCAAGGGAATGGGGATTTTGAGTGTCTTTCATTATCTGCCGCTACACTCCTCACCAATGGGGCTTGTTTTCGGCGGGAAGCCGGCCGACTGCCCGGTGACCGAGTCTGTCAGCGACCGGCTGCTGCGGCTCCCTTTTTACTGTGATCTGAGTGAAAAAGACCAGCTGCGGATTATTGCTGCGATCAGGGAGATCATACCCTCCTCCAGGGGCTGAATCGGGTGAAAAGCATTGACTCACCGGCAATAATCAGCTAGTTTGACTGCAGATTTGCCAGCTGGGGGAGCTCGACAGAGCTGAGACGAGGACAACCTTAAACCCCTACCACCTGATCCGGATAACGCCGGCGTAGGGAAGCGGCCAGAAAAGACCAGCTGCACATCATCTCTCTGGAAGCCGTGATCCCTGTCACGGCTTTTTATTTTACTGCTTAGTGAACAACCACCAAGTGCAGGCTGATGACGAGAACCGGTCTCATAAAAAGAGTATGCGGGCTATACCTGATAACCGATCAGGGAGAGCGCCTTTTGGAGCGAGCCAGCAATGCGCTCCCCAATACGAACGTGCTCCAGTTCCGCTCCAAGGATCACGCGCCGGCTGAAAAAATGCGGCTCGGAATGGAGTTACGCGAACTCTGTCGCAGATCCGGCACACTCTTCATAGTCAACGACGACCCGCAACTTGCCCGTGAGCTCGATGCCGACGGCGTGCACCTCGGGCAGGAGGACGGCGTCCCTGCTGAAGCACGCAGGATTATTGGTGAAGATAAACTTCTCGGTATTTCGACACACTCCCCGCAGGAGGCTCTGGCCGCCGAGGCTGCAGGGGCTGACTACATCGGCTTCGGCGCCATGTTCCCGACCGGCAGCAAGGAGATTTCCCATCTTGCCGGCATAGAATCGCTTGTCGAGACAAGAAAAGCGGTCTCCCTGCCCATCGTCGCCATCGGCGGGATCAGCAGGGACAACGCCCCTTCTGTTCTGGATGCGGGTGCAGATGCTATCGCAGTAATCTCGGCAGTCATGTCTCACCATGAACCTTCGACTGCGGCAGCAGAGCTTGACCTCCTCTTTAACAGGAAAAAAGCCCTGCCTCGCGGCGCAGTTCTTACTGTTGCCGGGAGCGACTCCGGCGGGGGGGCAGGAATCCAGGCTGACCTGAAAACGATCACCCTGCTCGGAAGCTACGGGGCTTCCGTCATAACGGCTCTTACCGCGCAGAACACCCTTGGCGTGACCGGGATTCATCCGGCTCCGGCCGATTTTGTCGCGGCACAGATGGATGCAGTCCTCTCGGACATTCCGATTGACGTAATAAAAACCGGGATGCTTTTTTCGGCTGACATCGTTCATGCTGTCGCGGAAAGAGTATCCTTTTTCAGGAAGGGGATTCTGGTCGTGGATCCTGTTATGATCGCCAAGGGCGGTGCGGACCTGCTCGACAGGCAAGCAGTGGACGCGCTTAAAAGCAGGCTTCTGCCTCTGACCTATCTTCTGACCCCCAACATTCCGGAAGCAGAGGCACTGACAGGGATAGAGATTGTCACTGATGAGGATATGCATAAAGCCGCCCGGATGCTTCAGAAAGCAGGAGCCGGCAATGTCCTGATCAAGGGTGGGCATTCAGGCGGTGAAGAGTCTGTTGATCTGCTGTTCGAAGGCAATTCGTTCACACGCTTTGCCTCGCCGAGAACCGACACTGCAAACACCCACGGCACCGGTTGCACACTCTCGGCAGCTATCGCAACTTTCCTGGCGCAGGGGAATCCCCTGCCTGAAGCTGTTGGAATGGCGAAACAGTTCATAACCGATGCAATAAGGCTGGCACAACCGCTCGGACACGGACACGGGCCGGTAAATCACTATGCTGCGGCACGAGAAATGAGACTTAAGGAGCTTTAAATGGCAATCACCCAGCTAGACTATGCACGCAAGGGGATAATCACAGAAAAAATGGAATCCGCGGCGGCTTCGGAAGGGGTACCCCCAGAGTTCATCCGTGACGGGATCGCAGCAGGGAACATCATAATCTGTCACAACATAAAGCATCTGAACGGGAAACCGCTCCCGGTAGGCAAAGGGCTGCGGACCAAGGTGAATGCAAACATAGGCTCATCTTCGGACGATCTCGACATCTCGAAAGAGCTTGAAAAGGCCCGGACTGCGGTAAAATACGGTGCTGACGCGATCATGGACCTCTCCACCGGCGGTCCGGTCGACGAAATCCGCCGGGCCATCATAGCAGAGACCAACGCCTGCATCGGGTCGGTCCCGCTTTACCAGGCAGCGCTGGATGCGGTAAGGGTGCGGAAGAAAGCTATCGTGGACATGACCGTGGAGGAGATGTTTGCCGGCATCATCAAGCATGCCGAGGATGGTGTGGATTTCATTACCGTACACTGCGGTGTGACGCGGAGTACGGTGGAGCGGATGAAGAACGAAGGACGGATCATGGATGTCGTCTCCCGCGGCGGCGCCTTCACCATTGAGTGGATGGCCTACAACAATGCCGAGAACCCTCTGTTCGAGCACTTCGACAAGCTGATCGAGATCTCCAGGGAGTACGACCTGACACTCTCGCTTGGCGACGGATTCCGGCCGGGCTGCCTTGCCGATGCAACCGACCGCGCCCAGATCCATGAACTGATCCTGCTGGGCGAATTGACCCAGAGAGCCCAGGATGCCGGTGTTCAGGTCATGATCGAAGGTCCCGGCCATATGCCTCTCAACCAGATTGAGGCTAACATACTTCTGCAGAAAAGGCTCTGCCACGGAGCGCCGTTCTATGTTCTCGGCCCCCTGGTAACCGACATCGCTCCCGGTTACGATCATATTACCTGTGCCATAGGCGGGACCGTCGCTGCAGCAGCCGGCGCCGACTTTCTCTGCTACGTCACCCCGGCCGAACACCTGAAGCTCCCTTCGGTACAGGATGTAAGGGATGGTGTCGTCGCCTCGCGGATTGCCGCACACGCCGGAGATATCGTCAAAGGGGTGAAAGGTGCCATCGACAAGGATATCGCCATGGCTAAATGTCGCAAAAAACTCGACTGGGAAGGTCAATTCGCCCTGGCCCTCGATCCGGACCGGGCCCGGCAGCTCCGTGCCGAGTCCGGGGTTGCCGACCACGGCGCCTGCACCATGTGCGGCGAGTTCTGCGCCTATAAGGTTATGGATGATGCGATGGAAAAACATCAGTCGGCTTAAGGAGAGATTGACGTAGCCGCAAAAATTGGTTAAAAAAGTATCGCGCCGATTTAGCTCAGTTGGTAGAGCACATCACTCGTAATGATGAGGTCATCAGTTCGATTCTGATAATCGGCTCCAGTAAATGCAAAAGGGCTACAGCTCAAGACTGTAGCCCTTTTTGCGTGAATCCCTTTCCACCAAATGATTTACATCTCTTCTTCAACCTTCCTTTTTTCAAACCAGCTGTACACTGACGGAATGATCAGCAACGTCAGCAGAGTTGACGTCACCAATCCCCCCACAACAACTGTTGCCAGCGGTTTCTGAATTTCAGAACCCGCTCCGCCGGCAAGCAGCATCGGGATCAGACTGAAAATTGATATGGACGCGGTCATCAGTACCGGGCGTAACCGGTCAAGACTCCCCTTCCTGATTGCTTCAGGTAATTCAAGACCTTCTTCACGCAGTTGCGCGATGCGCGACACCAGGACAAGACCGTTGAGCACCGCTACACCAAACAGGACGACGAATCCGACCGACGCCGGAACAGACAGATATTGACCGGATATGAAGAGCGCAAAGACTCCGCCGATCAAGGCAAAAGGCAGGTTGGAGATTACCAGCAGCGCCAGACGGATCGACCTGAAGGTGACATACAATAGCAGCAGGATTAAGCCGATCGCCACAGGACCAATGATCATTAGCTTGTTCATCGCCCGCTGCTGATTTTCGAACTGCCCGCCCCAGGTCAGGAAATAACCGGGGGGCAACTTGACCTTCTCTTTTATCTTCTGCTTTGCCTCGGCGACGAAACTTCCGATATCCCGTCCCGATATGTTCATTTCGATCCCGATTCTTCTCGCCCCGTCCTGGCGGCTGATCTGAACCGGACCTTCGATCATTTTCACCTCGGCCAACTGTTCGAGCGGGACATTGATACCGGTTTTCGTGGTGATCAGCAGATTCCTGATCGCCTCCAGGGAATTCCTTTTCTCTTCGGGCAGGCGAACCGATATATCGAAGCTGCGGGTCTCTTCGTACAGCTGCGACGCCGCTTTGCCGGCAACGGCAATTTCAATGACCTTTTGTACATCGCTGATGTTGAGGCCATAGCGGGCAATTTTCGCCCGGTCGATGTTGACGGTCAGGTACGGCTGTCCGGTAACCTTTTCCGCATTCAGATCGGTCCCCCCTCGAACTGTGGAGAGAAGCTTGGCAATTTCGGCCGACTTTTCGCTGAGCACACCCAAATCTTCACCAAAGAGCTTGAGAATCAGTTGCGCCCGGGTCCCGGCGACAAGTTCATCTATTCTGCACTGGATCGGCTGACTGAAGCCAAAAGTGATGCCCGCAACCGATTCCAGGGACGTACGCATCTCATTGGTCAGCTCTTCTTTCGAGATATCCCGTTGCCATTTGTCCTTTGGTTTGAAAATGCCGACATAGGCGGTTTTGTCGGTCCCTCTCGTATCCAGGGCAACGCCGGTCTGTCCGGTCCGTGACACGACGGTGTCCAGTTCGGGAAACTGCTTCAGCTTTTCCGCAGCCCGCTGGTTTACCTCCATCGCCTTGGCCAGGGAGACGCCGGGAAGCATTGAGATATCCATGTCGAACGAACCTTCATCCATGGTCGGAATAAACTCGGTTCCCAGGCGTGTTACCAAAAAGAGCGAAGCAACCAGGAGAATCCCGGCAACACTCAACACCACACTCTTGGCGTTCATGGCATAGTCGAGCAGCGGCAGATAGAGCCTGCTTGCATGCTTCATGATGAAGCTCTCTTTTTCCGGCTGCGGCTTCAGAAACAGGATGCAGAGAACCGGGATGACAAATATCGAAAGGAAAAGCGACGCAAGCAGTGCAATGGCAACGGTAATGGCCAGCGGGCTGAACATCTTCCCTTCGATCCCTTCCAGGGAGAGGATCGGGATAAAGGTGAGCGCAATGATGAGCTCACCAAAAATGCTCGGTTTTCTGACTTCCATCACTGCTTTCAGCACGGTCAGTAATTTGGGATGTTGTCCCCCCTCGTCGCTCAGGTGCCTTTGGACGTTTTCCACCTGGATGATGGTCGTGTCGATGATCATACCGATGGAGATGGCCAGGCCGCCGAGTGACATCAGATTGGCGCTGATCCCGGTAAGCTTCATCACTATGAACGTGGCCAGGAGCGACAGCGGCAGCGCGATGAGGACCACGATACTCCCCCGGATACTGTTCAGCAGCAGGTACAGCACTATCAGGACCAGGATGGAGCCCTCGATCAGCGCCTTGTTTACCGTGTTGACGCTCGCCTTCACAATGTCGCTCCGGTCGTAATACGGAACGAGCTTCATCCCTTCGGGGAGCAGATTGTTTTCATTGATTTCCCTGACTTTTGCCGCGACCCGGTGCACCACGTCGCGGCTGTTTGCGCCGCGCAGCATCATGACGATACCGCCCACACACTCATCCTTGCCGTTTTTCATGGCAGCGCCCATGCGGACAGCCTCGCCCACCTTTACCTGCGCTACGTCACGGATATACGTCGGCGTGCCCCCCTGGGATTTCAGGACAATGGTTTCCAGGTCACTGGCATCCTTTATCAAGCCGACCCCGCGGACGATGTACTGGTCCGTGCCCCGTTCGAGGAGGTTGCCGCCGACGTTTTCGTTGTTGTTGCCGATAGCGGAATAGACATCATCTACGGTTACGGCATATTTCAGCAACTTTTCCGGTGACACGATCACCTGGTACTGCTTGAAATACCCGCCAAAAGAGTTGATCTCGTTCACCCCGGCGACACTTTTCAGCTGTGGTGTGACAATCCACTCCTGAATGGTTCGAAGGCTGGTCAGATAGGCAATCTTCTGCTGCGGATCATCCGGCATCTTTCCTTCAAGGGTATACTGGTAGATCTCCCCCATGGCTGTGCCGATCGGCCCCATGGCGACCGCAACTCCCCTGGGGACCCTCTCCCGGACCTCTGCCAATCTCTCGGACACCAACTGGCGGGCAAAATAGATATCCACATTGTCCTTGAAGACAATGGTTACTATCGACAGCCCAAACTTTGTCACCGAACGCATCTGTTCGATGTCGGGCAAACCGCGCATGGCCATCTCTATCGGGTAGGTTACGTTTCTCTCTATCTCTACTGCCGACAACCCATCGGCATGGATTACCACTTCAACCTGAATGTTGGTGACATCCGGGAAAGCATCAATCGGCAGTTTCAGATATGAGTACAATCCGAACGCAATAATCAGCAAAGAAAGGAATATGACCATCCCGCTCTGCCGTAACATGTAAGCAATCAATTTTTCCAGCATCGGCGCTCCTCTTCAGTTCCAGAGTGAATTAGTGGCCGTGGCCATGTTCGTCTTTCATCTCCCCTTTCTTAACTTCCGACTTGAGAATGAACGCTCCCTTGACCGCGTAACGCTCCCCCTCCTTCAGGCCGGAAACAATCTCCATCATGCCACCCGCCGCCCGGCCTGACTGAACCTGACGCGCCGCAAATTCACCTTCATTTTCCGCGACGAAAACCACCTTCTTACCATCCAGGTCCTGAAGGGCCTCTTCGGGCACCGCTACCACCGGCCGCGCGTCAGCCGCCAGTGCCAGTTCGACAGTGGCGAACATTTCCGGTTTCAACTTCCGCCCCGGGTTGGGCACCTCTATCCGTGCCTTGACCGTGCGGGAGGACTGGTCCACTACGTCGGCAATGAGATTGATCCGTCCCCGGAACTTTTGGTCCGGGAAGGCGCCGACGATGACGATTGCCGCCTGTCCCTTTCGGACCTTGGCCAGATCCTTTTCGTTGATGTCCACCATGACCCAGATCGAAGAGAGATCGGCTACGGTGTAGAGGCTTTTGGAAGGGTCAGCCAATTCACCCACGATGGAATGCTTCTCGGTAATGATGCCGCCAATAGGTGAGCGGACCGGCAGGAGCGGTTTTTTGTGGCTGTCTCCCTTAAGGTCGGACAATTCGACGCCATACAGAGAGAGGCGCTCTTCGTCGGTGTGCAGTTCGGTCTGGCTGGTCTTGAAGTCGGTCTCGGCCTGAAGGATATCCTTGCGAGCGACAATCTTCTTTTCCACCAGACTCTTGATCCGCTCCATATTGGACTGGGCCAGGCCAAGCTTCGTCTTTGACTGATGGTAGCGGCTGAGTGCTTCCCCCAGTTCGACACTCTCAATGGTCGCCAGGGCCTGGCCAGCGGCAACACTGTCACCCAGAGAGGCCCTGACAGCAAC
This sequence comes from Geobacteraceae bacterium, assembly GCA_041500085.1. GTDB lineage: Bacteria > Desulfobacterota > Desulfuromonadia > Geobacterales > DSM-12255 > VEOV01. Next base: position 38,686 of record JBGQLM010000007.1, on the reverse strand, counting down.
GATTTTGCCGGAGATACGGGGCGAGACATGGGCAATGCGGTCAGCATTGGCTTCCACCTTGCCGGTGACGCTGATGACCCCTGCCAGGCGCTGTTTTTTTACCGCAGCAACAATCACTCCGTTCTGCTGCTGCACATCGGCGGTCATCTTGACGCTGCCTGTCTCGCCGTGCTCATCATGTCCCTCATCTCCCCCATGTCCTTCTTTCTCTTCCTCATGCCCCTTGCCTTTTTCATGGTCGCCGGCCTTTTCTTCCTTGTGGCCCGCTTCCTTGTGTTCGGCAGGTTCCCCACCGGCACTTCTGATGTGGGTGAAACGATAGAGAAAACCGCCCCCCAGCGCAACGGCCAGAATAAGTCCGACGATGATTGCTTTTTTGTTCACTGTGCACCTCCGCTAAATTCTGTTGCCACTGCTGCTTCGAGCTTCACGAGCGCTGCCTGCCGGTCATGCAGCGCCGTCAGATAACCTTCGCTGACCTCGAAGAATTTCTTTTGTTCCTGAATGACAGTCAGAATGCCGACCTCGCCGAGACGGTAGGCTTCCTGGGTCAGGCTCAGGTTTTCTTCAAGTTGTGGAATAATATTCGTCTTGTACAGGGAGAGGACTTTTTCACTGTTCAGGTAAATGGCGTAAGCCGTTTCAACATCCCGTTCAACATTCCTGGCCGCAGCCAGCAAACGGCTTTCAGTGCTGCTCCAACGTGCCCGGGCTTCCTGAACTCCGGCCTGATTCCTGTCAAACAGGGGAATCGGCACCGACAACTTCACACCTATGGTGTAGGCAGTGTCCTTGCCCTCAATCCCGCCGGTCTCCATAGCCGTAGTGTCACGTTTGAGGGCAATGCCGGCCGTAAGGTTGGGGATTCCTTCGGTCCGGGCAAGGGCGATATCAGCTTCACCACGGCTTTTTTCAGCCTCCAGACCCTTGAGATCCGGGCGTTTTTCATGTGCAAGCTGTTTCAGCTCGACAAGTTTTTTCGCAATGGCAGTTGTAGCTTCCAGAGTCCCGACAAGCGCCGGGTATTCGCCCGATGAAAGCCCCATAAGCATCCAGAGTTTAGCCTGGTTCTGCAGCAGCATTCTCTCAACATCGATCCTGGCGCCTTCGCTACGTGCAAGCTCCACTTTGACCAGATTCATCTCCAGTTCCGGAATGTCTCCTGCAGCCAAGCGCTCTTTAGCCACTTCAAGAAGCTGGCGACTGAGCGTAATTGAGCGATCGGCCAAGACAATCCGTTGTTCGGCCAGCAGGACATCGCAGAATGCCGTCTTCACCTCCTGGCGCAGCACCCTCTCCCGATCTGCCACCTGCCAGCGATACATCTCCAGTTCACTTTCGGCAAGAGCGAGCCGCTTCTCCCTCTTTCCCGCCAGGAAGAACTCCTGTGAGACCCCGACTGACAGGCTGTTCTCGGTACTGCTGCCGGTCAGGGCGCCAGTGCCACCCTCCAGTTCTAGGGTTGGATTAGGGAAAAGGCCTGCCCTGGTTTTACCCCCATCACGAATACCTTTTTCTTCATGAAACGATTTGATGTCGCCGTTATTCTGTAACGAAAACTCGACTACCTGCCGCAATTCCAGCTTTTGAGTGTCCGCTAAAACCAGTGTTGACGATAAAACAGCTACGATTACGGGCATCAGGATCGAAATCCTTCGCGCAAATGCTGTTGTTCCCAAAGGAATAACCTCCTTTATTCAGTTTTGAATGATGAGATGTTAGGCGCCTGTGGTCGTACCACGACGAGGAGAGAAGATACACTTCTCCCTGGATCAGGACGAACTACTCCAAGGCGTAGCGTTTCAGGCTTGTTTTTGCGGGGGGATAAACTTGGGAAGATAGACTTCAGGCAAATGCCTGAATGTTTCAGACGTTCTCAGGTCTAAAATGATGGGATCATAACCGATCTGATAGGGTTGAATGATAAAGGGTGCATGACAGGAACAGTTGATACAGCTGTCGCAACCATCGCAACCCTGAGGCTGGTCGAGAGGATTACAAGGAGACCCGTGAGTTGCAGAAGCCCCCGGATGAGCAATTGAACAGGATACCGAGGTAACGTTGCTTGCCGTGGCGTGAGCATGAGCACTTTCAAGCACGCCGTTGATCATGACAGTCAGCATTACCAGCAATAGCGCCGATGATAAAAATTTGAGGTGCAGTAACTTGCGCATAAATGTGTGCAAAGTATGTTCGACTCTTCCCCTGCTGTCAAGGTCCAACGAAAACCCTTCCCGGGGCAATGTTCACTCCTGACTCCTTGATTTGATAAAATCTTTCAGCTCGCCAATCCTCAGCATGGGCATACCCTCTCCGGTAACCTCCATGAACTCGATACCGAAACCCGGAGCATCTCCCCCATTCCTGAGCCAGACAACCCGCCCCCGCACCCTCATCGATGTATCGCTACCCGGCAGCATGAATGAAAAGCTTAACTCGTCATTGATCGATACCTTCAGATCCGACACTGCAAAAGTCCCATTGAGGCTGAGGTTCTCGCTGCAAGCATCAAAAGCACCGTTACCGAACGAGATCTTCATCTCCATGGCATGCGGCAGGCGGACAGTGCGGCGGTCTATTTCCGGAATATACTTTCTGATCATGTTGAGAAATGTTTTGGCGTCTAAAGGCTTGGGAAGGATATCAGAGCACCCTGCCCGCCTATACTCCTCCGCATCAGTCTGCTTGGCGGCATTCGTCGACATGATCACCGGTATGTGAGCAATAGACTGGTCGGCTTTAATCGCAACGCAGCAGTCAAGACCGTTCATTTTCGGCATGTACTTATCCATGATTATCAGATCCGGATGTTCCAGTCGTACGATCTCAAGAGCTTCCGCACCATCCCCCGCAGTAAGAATCCGGACGTGAGACGAAGCAAGGAATCTTTTCTGGATATCGAGCAGCAGTCTGACATCATCGACAAGAAGTATTTTTTTCATAATGGTATCTCCGGGAGAGTCCTTATTAAGGGATATTCAATAACAATTTTTCAATAAATGCGCCAGATTATTCTTTGCTCGAATCCGTGACGGTGAGAGCCGTATCGAACGGAAACAGCCGGAGCGCATGGCCAAATGTTGCCATAATAGATGGTGCTGCTGATCTTCATCGCTGCTGAACAAACCACCGTCGCCGCAAAAGCTGAGGCGTTGCAGTGAGAGACGGTTCTCACCGTCACGGATTCAAGGTAATGGTAGGAGCAGTATCGAATTCAGACCGTTACCCACAGAGCAGCAAGTCCTGCTTACTTTTCTTGACAGTTCGATTTTTTTGACCGATTGTCGCATTTGTTTTTTGTACCACTCTGAACGGAGAGCAGATTCATGGCAAAATTCCTCGAATCAATACAAGAGCAGGTCCTGATTGGTGACGGAGCGATCGGAACGATGCTCTACAGCAAGGGTGTGGGTCTCGATGCGAACTTCGAGCACCTGAATCTCGTCAGGCCGTCACTGGTGACAGAGCTTCACCGGGAGTACCTCTCTGCAGGGGCACGTTTCATCGAAACGAACACCTTCGGCGCGAACAGGACCCGCCTGGCACCGATCGGACTGGAAAAGAAGCTCGCAGAGCTCAATCGCCAGGGTGCTCTTCTCGCCCGTCAGGCAGCAGCTGAGGCCGGACTCGCCCAGGAAGTTTTCATCGCCGGCTCGATCGGTCCTCTTGCCAAAGTCAAGGGAGATGAAAGAAAACTCGGCCATGCCGAGATGACCGCCCTTTTTGCGGAGCAGGCTCTCCCGCTTGCTGAAGGGGGAGTAGACCTCCTCATCCTTGAAACTTTTTCCGATCTGGATCAACTCCTGGCTGCGATCGCTGCGGCAAAAGGGACAGCCCTGCCGATCATCGCCAGCATGGCGTATCTGGAGGGGGGACGGACCGGAGGTGGCGTCGAGGCTTCGAAAGCGGCCCGTGAGCTCACCCTGGCCGGAGCCGACCTTGTCGGTGCGAACTGCGGAGCAGGGCCGCGGGAGATTCTCATTACCCTGGGCGAACTGGCCCGGGGGACCGAAAAGCCGCTGGCAGCCTTTGCCAACTCCGGCTTCCCCGAATTCGTCGACGGCCGCTACATCTATCGCACGACTCCGGAGTACTTTGCTGAAAAGGGTCTGGAGATGGCGGATGCCGGGGCAGTACTGATCGGCGGCTGCTGCGGCACAACACCCGAGCATATCCGTTATCTCGCAGAGCAGATCAGGGGAAGGAAACCTGCCAAAAGGCATTTCTTCATACAGGTTTCAGAACCTGACAAAAAGGTCAGCGGGGAAGAGCAGAAAAGCGGGTTTCTGGCAGAGTGGGGTAAAAGGCCGGTCATTACCGTCGAGCTGGACCCTCCGAAGGGACTCGACTGCAGCCGGGTTCTTGCAGGAGCCCGGGCATTGCGGGAAGCAGGGGTCGATGCTGTCAATCTGGCGGAAAATCCGCTGGCGCGGGTGAGAATGGGGAACATCGCCCTGGCACGGATGATCCAGGAAAAGACAGGGATCGAAGTAATTCCGCACATAACCTGCCGGGACAGGAACCTGCTCGGTTTGCAGTCCGACCTGATGGGGGCGAGCCTGCTCGGGATCCGCTCCATACTTGCCGTCACGGGAGATCCGGCTCGGCTCGGCGACCAGAGCGGCGCATCGTCGGTCTTCGATCTGAACTCCTTCGAACTGATCAAGCTCATCGCCGACCTTAACAACGGCGTAAACGCCCTCGGGCACTCCATCTCCGGCAGCACCGGTTTCACCATCGGTTGCGCCTTCAATCCGAACAGCCCGAAGATAGAGGTCCAGATCGGGCGGCTTGAGAAGAAAGTGGCAGCGGGGGCTCAGTTTGCCCAGACCCAGCCGGTCTACGATTTCGGGATAGCAAAGGCAATGCTAGAGCAGACGGCACACCTCGGCATCCCTATCCTCCTCGGGATCATGCCGCTGGTCGGTGAGAGGAACTGCGAGTACCTTCACAACGAAGTGCCGGGAATAACCATACCTGAAGCGGTCAGGATGAGAATGAAAGGGAAGGAAAAGGGCGAAGGGGCCGCTGAAGGGATACAGATCGCCCGGGAGCTGATAGCGCAGGTGAGGGGGCTTGTAGGCGGCTACTACATCATAGCCCCGTTCGGCCGGCATGAGGTCGCTGTCGAGCTTGCCGGAGTCATAAAGGGTATTCCGAATCAGTGACTTGAATCCGCGACGGTGAGAACCGCCTCTCACTGCAACGCCTCTGCTTCTGCGTCTACGGCGGACTATTCAGCAGCAGTGAAGATCAGCGGCAACGTCGATTGTGGCAACAACTGGCCATGTGCTCCGGCTGTTTCCGTTCGGTACGGCTCTCACCGTTGCGGATTCCGCTGGGAAATCTTTCTGACAGCAAAAGCGATCATGAACAGCAGGATATTGATCAGCACGATGACCCCGCCGGTCGGCAGGTTGAGCACGAGTGACAGGAGTATTCCCGCAAACACCGAGAATGCCGAGAAGAGCGCCGACATGATAATGGTCCGGCGGAAGCTCCGGGCGACCTGCAGGGCGGTGACCGGAGGAATGATCAGCAGAGCGGAGACCAGCAGTATCCCGACCAGCTTCATGGCAAGGACAACCGTAAGCGCGGTCAGGATCGCCAGCAGCGCATTGATCCTTTCGACTTTGATGCCGCTGCTCCTGGCCAGCTCTTCATCGAAAGTGATGGCGAACAGTTTCCGGTAATGTACGATTACCACCGTGATCACCAGGCAGAAGAGGACCCCTGCCATGACTGTTTCTTCAATGCTTACGGCAAGGATGTTGCCGAAGAGATAGCTGAACAGATCGACATTGAAGCCGCCGGTCGCTCCGGCAAGGATCACCCCTACCGCAATACCGGCCGCCGAGACGATCCCGATGGCCGCGTCACCGTAAATCTTGGCCTTTTCGGTCAGCTTGAGGATGCCGAGCGAAGATAGCAGCACCAGAGGAAGCGCCGCGAGCGTCACATACAGCGGCTGCGCCTTTAGAGCCAGCGCCAGCGCGACACTCCCGAAGGTGACATGCGCCAGCCCGTCACCGATCAGCGACAGCCGTCGCAACACGAGGAACACTCCCAGCACCGCGCAGAGAATCCCTACCAGCAGACCAGAGATAAGAGCCCGTTGCATGAAGCCGTATGAGAAAATTTCTATAAGATGCATAAAGTTAATGTATCCCTTGGTTCGATTTATACCACCCCCCAGCCCCCTCCTTGAAGGAAGGAGGGGGAGCCTTTGGCCTGAGCCTTGAAGCCTCCCTCCTGTTTCGCTTAGAAGCGCCTACTTCTGGTAGGAGGGGCTGGGGGTGGTAAGGTTCGAAGCTTCCCATCCCTACATCCCGATAACCTCGGCAACCGCCTGATGAACCCGGCTCATGGTCGCCTCGTCAAGGCAAAGCAGCGGCCCATCGATCAGGCGTTTGTTATCGATGGCGCGGAGTTGATCGACGAGCAGATCAGAATCCTTGTTAAGGCCGCCCTGGGCGGCGATGCGCAGGCGAAGCGGCTCGGCATCGTCAACAAGATTGGTGGTAAGAGGAAGGACAAGGGTCGAGGGGTGTCCGGCATCGAGCAGCGCCTGATTCTGCAGGATCAGGACCGGCCTGATCTTGCCCGGTTCCGAGCCGCGCCCCGGATTCAGGTTTGCCAGCCAGATCTCACCCTGCTTACGCATGCGGAGCATCCTCGATCTTGCTGAACTCGGCATTGACCTTCATGCTCTCCGCCCGCACCTTCAGGCTGACCTCCATGAGCCGCGCCCGGCGACGCTGGGCAGCGATGGTCATGTTCATCTGCTCCAGGGCCTTGCGCACATATACCGCCCGCGGGATATGCATCTCTTCGGCATAAGTGTCGATCTCATGCAGCAGTTCATCAGGGAGTCGCAACGACAATGTAGTCATATTTGTAATCCTTTTTTGTATCTCACAATGGAATACTAGAACAACTACACGGTTAAGTCAATCCACTTGATATTGCGTGACGGTTAAACGCATCAATCGTTGAGGATCATGACAGTCCGATCGGGCGACGCATGCGTCGCCCCTACATCAGGGCTTGACACTCCTACGGATGCCCCGGAATGTTCCCTTTCGGGATTTTCACCTTTATCCCCATCTCTTTTGCCTGAGCCAGCGCAGCGTCATCGAGAGGGTTCAATCTCAGCGCCTTCTCCACTTCGCTCCTGGCGCGATCTTTGTCACCCGTTGATGCAAGGAGCATGGCCAGGGCCGAGTGTTTCATGGCAAAGTCCGGTTTCATCGGCAGCACTTTTTCCAGATCGGCCTGGATCTGCGGCAGATAGAGTTTCCCCAGCTGGTAGCGGAGATAGACCCGTGCCAGAAGCACATACTGGTTGTCCGGATTGAGCGCGACCTCCCGCTCCAGCGAGGAGAGAGCCTCGTTCAGCGTGCCACCCTGGTATGCATCCAGGTAGCTCAGGTCAAGGAAAGTCGGGCGGGCAGTGCGGTACTCGAAGCGTTTGATCAGGGCGACCCGCTCCGGCGTTCTCTTCAGATACACCAATGAGTGGTTGTCCCAGTATACAAGCGCCCAGTCGGGATTTTCGACAAGATGCTTGGGGAAGTGTTGCCATTGGCTCTTCAGGTCGTATTCAATTACTGCAATATTGAAATTCCAGGAGTCTTCCGCTTTTTTCCATTCAGTCGGATCTTCAATTATCCGGAAATACTCTTTGTGAAATGCAGGCGGAAAGAGCTGATTGACCCGTCCGTCTATGAAGACCTTTCTCTCGGGGGACCGCCAGGGAATGTATCCACCAAATGCATAACTGTTGAACACTCTGCCCCTGATTCCCTCCCGGTCAAGGAATGATATGGCTCCCTCCGGAACCTTCTCTTCTTTTACACCCAGCCCGAAGGAATAAGTCGCGTTTGCGGGAACGGTAACGATAAGTATCAGAATCAGTCCGGCAGAAAATACCGATGCCGTAAGTACCCGGTGTCGGTCAAGAGCTGCAAACAAACTCTCCCCGGCTCCCTGAACCGCCTTGAAGGTAAAAACGCACCCGACGATTGAAAAAAAATCTATCATCCTGACCATTAATAATGAAGGTATGAAAAACGCCGTGAACAGAAGGATATGAAAAATGTTTTTCCAGCCCCTGAAAAAAATGAAGTAGAGAGCCGACCCGACCACAAGCAGCTGATACCCCAGCGTATATCCAAGGCCGTATCCCCATAGTATCTGCGGCGACAGCGGCTGATGCTCGCCAACTGTAACAGCATCCCTGGCATTAGCAGCGAAGCCGAAAATCATCGAGTAGATATTGTATGTTTCAGGATTTACCAGAGATGCAGCAACCGTTGTCACCAGTACCAAGGTGATATCTTTCACTCCGCCCTTTTTCTGATACAGCGCCCATGCCAGATAACACGAAATCACGAAAGGGCCATAAAAAGCCCCTTTGCTTAGATTGGCCCACAACAGTTCAACAAGAGGGAGGATTATCAGAACTTTTCTTTCATTTTTCATGTCATAGCGAGTTATCAGATACATAAAGGCTGACAGGAACAGAAACGAAAAGAGGTACGGGCGGATGAAAAGTCTGAAACGCAACGCGAATAGTGTAATGACAAGCGTTACGATGGAAGAATAGAACCATGTCCTGTTCTTTGTGTCGCCAAGCAGCTGATGTGTCTTCATGAGCAGGGTAAAAGTTGCAAGCAGGAGGATGACCTTCAGAACATTGACCCCAAGGAAGCCTCCACTTCTGAATAGTAAGAACGTGACACAATCGGCAAGCCATTCACTACTGAACTGCCTTGTTCCGGAAAAAGTGTAGGAAAAAGTGTCAACCGGAGAAATTGTGAGCTTTTCAATAACTGCTCTGCCAAGATTTATGTGCCACCAGAAGTCGTAATCTGCAATCCTCGTAACAGAAAATCCGACAACAAGCATGGCAAAAGACATTAAGACATACGGGTTAATGCCACTTGACTCCAACCTGAAGATTTTTTTCATTTACCTGGCTCCCGGGGAAAGCACGATCCAGTCAAAAAGCTGCCAGAATCAGTGCCGGTGGCATATCAGATGCTGGGCATGCTCACCGAAAAATGCGGTCATCTCGTCTGAACGACAGAAATCATCGAAACTGCCGTCAAAAATTATCTTCTTGTCGATGTACAGGAACCGGCTGGCGTATTTTCCGATGCTCCAGGTATCATGCGTGACAAGAAGGACCGTGGTTCCGACGTTCCTGTTCAAATCTTCCACCAGCCCGTAGAAATGCTCCCTGGTTTCCGGATCGAGGGCAGTGGTCGGTTCATCGAGAATGAGCAGTTCCGGGCAGTTTACCATCGCCCTCGCCAGCAGCACCCGCTGCTGCTGGCCACCGGAGAGGTCTCCTATGAGGCGTTTTTTCAGGTGATCTATCCCCATCATGTCGAGTGCATAATCGATAGCGGTGACCTTTTCCACATTTCCCACGTTCTTGCCGCTGCCATCCTGGGGGAGTCCGAGCCTCACGATCTCCTCGACCGTACCCGGAAAGTTCGGATTGAACAGCCTGATCCGCTGGGGAAGATAACCAAGCCTCGGCCACTGCGTGAACCCGTCAAGAGACGAACCGAACAGCTCTACACTCCCTGAATCCGGCTGAAGCAGCCCAAGTATGGCTCTGACAAGAGTGCTCTTCCCTGATCCGTTCGGGCCGACAATCCCGAGATATTCACCTGGTGAAACGCAGAACGTGATGCCGCTCAGCACCTCCATCCCGTTGTAGCTGCAGCACAGATCAGCTGTCTTCAGCATCTCTAGCGACACTCAAGCCCCTTTCGCAGAGCAGCAAGATTCTGCTCCATCAGATCCGTATATGTGGTTCCCTTCTCAAACTCCTGAAGTGTCAGGTTGTGAATCCCGTGAAGCTTCAGGAGCAATGCCCCCGTCTCCCCGGACACCGCCTTCGCGATGCCGGGAGAGAGCAGCTCTTCGTAAAAGACGCTCTTTAGACCATTTTGCCTGACGGCATTCACGAGTTCCATGACTTTTCGGGGAGATGGCTCACTGTCGGCCGAAACGCCGTACGCGGAGATGTATTCCAGATGATAACGATCGGCAAGATACGCGAATGCGAAGTGCCCGCCATGGATCAGCTTTCTGGTAGCGCAGGCGGAAAGTCCTGAGTCGAAACTGGCTTCAAGAGCCTGGAGACGTTTATTGTAGGCTGCCGCATTTGCAGCAAAAACCTCTCTCTTACCGGGGGCCTGTTTTGCAAAAGCCTCGGCTATGTTGTCGACCATGATCATGGCATTTTTGATATCAAGCCAGATATGAGGATCCCTGGTGCCATGGGTATCCTTGTCATGACCGTGATGACCGGCATCGCCATTGCCCGGTGCCGCGAAATAGCGGCAGCGTCTCCCCGCCTCGACCACCGCAGGTTTCCCCTCCCTGACAACTCCGCTTAGCAGTTTCTCCGCCCAGGGCTCCATCTCACTGCTTGTATAGATGAAAATGTCGGCGTTTGCGACAGAGAGCATGCTCTCCGGTTTCGGCTCGAAGCTGTGAGGCTCTACCCCCGGAGGCAGGATTAGCACGACGTCGACGCTATCCATCCCGACGTTCCGCGCAAAATCATAAAGGGGAAAGAGCGTGGTCACGACCCTTAACTTTCCTGTATGGTTTGCCTGCTTCTGCCTGGAGCACCCGGCGACAAGTAACAGAATCACACATACTGACAGTACTATTTTCACTGCTCTGAAATTATTCAATAGTTACGCCTCTTACAGCAAGTTCAAATGATAGTAAAATAGCCTTGAAACTGCTCATGTCAAGTTAAAAGACCTCTTGCCGTGGCAGCATGGTACCGGCAAATTCGGGCAGCATATGTTCGAGACACTGGAATTCTTTCAGAAAATATATATAATACAATTTTTTAAGCAATTCTCAGGGAGAGCAGTATGCAACGAAATCTACGTTTGGGCGCAAACATGATGCGCTATTTTCAAATGTTCTCCCTGATACTTGCAGTTGTCGGTGTCGTTACGGCAATGATTACACTGAACAGTGAAGAACCTGATGCCGAGCAGTGGTTTCTCAAGGGATCTCTTGTTCTCTTCGCGCTGATTGCACTGATGCTTGCTACCTCTATCTGGATGCTTTCAAGGAGAAATCTGGCAAAACGCATCAACAACCTCTCAGCGACGCTGGACCGGGTCTCTGCCGGTGATCTTACGGCACGGGCAGAAAGTTCGGCAGCTGATGAGATGGGACTGCTCGGCAGAAACCTCAACCTCATGCTGGACAAGTTCGAATCACTCATCATCAGCATAGATGCAATCACACTCGAACTCACTCATATCTCGGCGCAGAACGGCGAAGCTGCGGCAAAAGTACTGGATGCGGCTCATATCCAGTCCAAAGGCATGGAGCAGACTTCTTCGGCGGTAAACGGCATCATCAGTTCTGTCGATATGGTAAGTGAAGGCGTAATAACCCTGTCAGGCTCAGCCGAAATCAACAGCGCTTCAATCTCGGAAATTTCCACCAGCATCTCCGACGTCCGCAAAAACATCTCGGTCCAGAGCGAAGCAATCGAAGAGGTTTCATCCTCTATAGTCGAAATGGGTGCGGTCATGGAAGAGATCGGGGCAAATGTCAAAAGTCTCATGGAAGCATCTGCAAACACCACCTCTTCCGTTGCCCAGATGGATGCCTCAAACAAGCAGGTCGAGGAGAATGCCAGTGAGACTGCCTCCATTTCATCCGAGGTGCTTAAGGATGCGGAACAGGGAAGAGCGGCAGTGGAAGCCACCATCGTCGGCATAGATGAAATCCGCAGCTCTTCAAGGACCACCTTGTCATCGATCACCTCCCTTTCGGAAAAAGTTTCCGCTATCGGCAGCATTCTTTCGGTAATTGACGAGGTGGCCGAACAGACAAATCTCCTGGCGCTCAACTCGGCAATAATCGCCGCGCAGGCCGGTGAGCACGGCAAAGGCTTTGCAATAGTCGCCGGAGAGATCAAGGGACTGGCCACCAGGACAAGACAGTCGACGATGGAGATAGCGTCGATCATAGAAGCAGTCGAGAAAGAGACTTCCAAAGCGATGTCGGCAATCCGCCAGACCGAAGAGAAGGTCCTGGAAGGAGAACATCTCTCAAAACGTTCGGGAGATGCTCTGGGCAAGATACTCTCGGGCGTTCAGATGGCTTCTGCAAGGGTGAACGAGATCGCAAGGGCCACCGTAGAACAGGCACAGGGTGGGAAGTACATACATGGCGCGATGAGGCATGTTGCAGAGATGGTCGCCCAGATCGCCCGCTCCTGCCAGGAATCCGGACGAACGAACAACGCAATCATGATTGCGGTCGAAAGGATGAAAAACTTTACTTCAGAAGTCTACAGATCTGCAGAGAACCAGCAGAAAATAGGCGCAGACCTGGCCAGCTCTACGGAGAGGATGGCAAAAGACATAAGCATAATAAAGAGTTCATGTGGTGAGCAGTCGGAATGGGCTCTTCAGATCGTAAACTCGATTGATACTGTACGTGAATCAACTGCGAGCAATCTCGATTCTGCCGTAATAATGGAAACAGGTGTCGACAGCCTGCTTCTCCAGATAGAAATGCTCAAAAGGGAGATTCAGCAGCTGCAAATTTCTGACAGAAAGGGGATCAAATGAGCAGTGAGCAGGAGAATACCGTTAATGACACCGATCCGGCATCACAATTGGCGCGGATAAACGAGAGTCTTGAAAGCAAGGATTACTCTTCCGCGCTCAAGTTAATAAATCAGTTGCAGGCCTTTGACAGGACTCCCCTGATTATGTCGGCGCAGGCTCTATGCATGGCAGAGGTGAAAAAGGAGTTTAAAGCCGCTGTAAACATGTGCCATGAAGCCATAAAGAAAGAGCCGAAAAATACCGAACACTACTACCGGCAAGGAAGGATCCTCATTCTTTCGGGCAGGAAGAAAGACTCCATCTGGGTGCTCAGAATGGGATTACGGTATGGGAAACACAAAGGGATAATCGATTTACTCGGCTCCATGGGGATACGGAGGCCGCCTCCACTCATTTTTCTGTCGAGGAGCAATCCGCTCAACAAATATCTCGGGAGACTGCTTACACGGCTTAACTTGAGATGAAAAAGTCGGCCCCTTTTCTTCTGTTGGCGATCATGCTTCTCACCGGCTACCGCAACCCTCCGGGAGCACTGAGGTACATAGAGATGGGGGACAAATCGGTCTCGGAAGGAAACACTGCCCAGGCGCTTGAATACTACTCCAGGGCCATAAAAATGGAGCCTTCGCACCCCTCCCACTATACCGTCAGAGGGTTCCTGCTGCTGAAAGTCAAACGTATTGACGATGCTCTTCTGGACTTTTCCGAAAGCATACGTCTTGAAAAGGATAATCCGGGCGGCTACCTCACCAGAGGCCTTGTGTACAGTGAACTGCACAGAGATAAAGACGCTGACGCTGACTTTGCAGAGGCCTGCAGGCTGGGGAACAGGGATGGGTGCAGCTTTGCCGGGAAATAGGGGGAGTCGGGGATGCTGAAGTATCTGGAGATAAAAAGCCGTACCAGGACCGAATTCATTAACATCACCTCCGAACTCCAGGAGATGGTGGGGAACTCGGGGATAAGAAACGGCTTATGCCACCTTTTCGTACTGCATACGACAGCTGCCGTGACTATAAATGAAGGGGCCGATCCGGCCGTGCAGCGGGACATCACAACATTCCTGAACAAGCTTGTCCCTTCCGACTTCTACTTCACCCATGCCGAAGGGAACTCAGATGCTCACATCAAAGCTTCCCTCATCGGGGCATCAGAGAACATTCTGATCGATGGCGGGAAACTGGTCCTCGGGATGTGGCAGGCTGCCTATCTGTGCGAATTCGACGGTCCCCGCTCCAGGCAGATAGCCGTCAAACTCAGCCCTGACCCCTGACTCCCCGTTACGAGGCAAGATATTCCTTGATCTTCCCGGCTAGAATTCCGTAGATTCTTTCGCACTCTTTTTCATCCCTCTCCAGAAGCGTCACCCGGAACCCCTGCAGCGAAGTATTGAACGATGAAAGCGGAACTATGCAGATGCCGGTCGCGGCAAGCATGTAGTAGACGAACCTCTTGTCCGGCGACACATTGGGGGCTGATACAAGCTGTTCGACCAGCTCACGGACCTCGGGTTTGTCGATAGGCAGGGACTGGCGGGTTGTCAGGAGACCATCCTCGAACGCCACAGACATATAGAAGGCGCCGTTGGTCCTGTTGACGATCAATCCCGGCACTTTCCTGAGGAAATCGCAGGTAATGTTGCTCATCCGCTCGTAGCGCCTCGTCCGCTCCTCAAGGTAGACCGGATACTGCGGATGCTCCATTATTGCCGGAATGCACTTTTGCGGCAGTGTCGTCGAACAGACCTCATTCATCTTCAGGGTCAGTATGGCGTTGATGTACTTCTGGAAAGCAGTGTCTTTACTGAAATTGTAGACCTCGATCCAGCCGCATCTTGAGCCCGGCCACGGAAATTCCTTCGATATCCCCTTGAGAGCCATGGCAGGGACATCGCCGATAACATCAGAGATCGGCACAGTGCTCTGACCGTTGTAGACGATATTGTTGTAGACCTCATCCGCTATGATGAAAAGATCGAATTCCTTTGCAACTGCCACAATCTTCTCCAGAGTCTCCTTCGGATAGACCATCCCGGTCGGATTGTCCGGATTGATCAACATTATCCCTGCAACGCCGGGATTCTGCTCCACCTGACGCCTTAGTTCGTCCATATCCGGATACCAGTTATCTTCAGCCTTGAGCCGGTAGCAGATCGGCAGCGCAGCGGCATTGGCAGACTCGGCAAGAGTATGGGTGGTGTATGTCGGCGAAGGGACCAGAACCCTTGTCTTCGAATCAAGACAGCCGTAAATCTTGGCAATGGCATCGCCCAGACCATTGAAAAAGATGATGTCGTCCGGAGTTATGGTCGCCCCGCCACGTCTGTTGGTGTGAGCGCAGATGAACTCCCTGGTTTCCAGAAGCCCCCTGGTATGGCAGTATCCCCAGGTATCGTTGTTCATCGCCTCTTTTGCGACGATCTCCTTCATCCACTCCGGGATGGTCTCGCCCTTTACGATAGGGTCTCCGATATTCTCCCAGTTGATTTTGACACCGCATTTCTGAAGTTTTTCCGCCACATTTACGATGTTGCGGATCTCATAAGTCATCTCACCGACTCCGGGACTTACCAGCTCTGTTCTCATGACCCCTCCTGAAAAAATAAAAAAGCCGCGGGTTTCCACCCACGGCTCTTGCTTGTAAACTGGTCAGACTATGCCAAGCAGGCTGCGGGCGGTCAGGCGGCGAAAGACGCCGCTGCGCTGATAGCTCGTGCTGCTATGGCAATAGCCGAAATAGTCATGACCCTCGAATATCACACCGTATGGCGGTCGTCAATGAATTAATAGTGATCAGCTGATAGTGACCGCAATCAGAAGCCTTTTGTTCTCATCACGCCAGCGGAGCCATCCGGCCTTGCCGCTGTTCACCAATACCTTCAGCCACTCTCCATTCAGTTCGATGCAGTAGATTCCGCTCCCCCTGCCCAGCAGTTCGATCGGATCGGAAATCAGGGAAGGCTCCCTGCGCAGCTGATAAAACTCCTTTTTCACCCCCGGGAGAAGGGTCGCCCCCCTGCCCGACAGAAGCTCTCCCCATCCCAGAAACGTTCCCGAAAGCCGCCCTTCGACCCAACCCTAGCGCGCCCCGTCGTCATAAAGTATCCAGTAACAGCCGATCCTTTTGGCAGTCACAATCGCAACCCTGCGGCCTTCTCCGGCCATAATGAACGGAGAGAGCACCGGCAGTTTTTCCGGCTTGAGCTCTGCGATACGCCCCAGTTTCGGTTCCCGGTACAGAAGTAGTGCGGAAGCTGTTTCCGGCTTCCCCTCCTTGATCAGAAGAACGCCGATTCCGGCCTGGGGCCGTGCTTTTGCCGGCGGCGCGGCAAACGAAGTTGAAATCGTCAGCACCGTCACCAGTATCGTCATGAATCCACGCAGCATAATCAAGGCCGGAACTCGGCCTTCAATGCAGCCAGGTAGTTCTCAGCCCCGGCTGATCCGTCTTCAGGAGCCCAGGAAGGTTTCTCTACATCCTGCAGCGGAATATAGGGACCGGCCTTCGCCTCGAAGAAGATCGTCCCGCTTTCAAAACTGACCGCTGTGTGAAACTGCCCTGCAGGGATGTCCACTCCGATGCTTTCACCTTCGGTGTCAAGAAGCACCTTCTCTTTCACTGCTCCATCATCGTCAAGAATCAGGATGCCGAGCTTCCCGCGGACTATCATGAATGTTTCATCTTTCGAGGGATCGAGATGACGGTGCGGCCGGATGTAGGAGTCCGGCTCCATGGCGTTCAGCAGCCGGTGCGCCGGGAACCCGTCATGCGGGTGGATGTTCCAGTTCTTCCGCAGCCGCGGGCTCTCCTGCGCAGACGCTGTCAACTCGTCAAGCAGTTGCCGGTTTATAATTTTCATTGCAACTTCTCCAATAAAACATGTGGTCAAAGGCTGTCGATTTTTTCCGAGGTCAAGGAAGGCAAGGAATTGCGCGGAGGCGTAGCACCGCTACGCCGCACAAGCTAATTCCGCAGGCTGACGCCGAGATCGGGGAAAAGCGGCAGCCGCCTACCTATCTACGAGGGCTATCTGGTTGCCGTCCGGATCCTCCACCACCGCCATCTTCCCCCACGGAGAGGCTTCGAGCGGTTCGGCAAATTTCACCCCGGCAGTTGACAGTTCGCGGCAGAGAGTGACAATATCCTCGACCGTCAGGGTTATCCCGGTATGACGCCCCACGAGCGGCATGGCCGCTTCGTGCATGGCCATGGCGACGCCGAGCCTTGTCCCGTCTCCGGGAAAGAACTCCATCATCATCTGGGTCTCCTCGAGAAGCGGAAGTCCGAGCTGCTCCGCATAGAATTTTTTCGCGACCGCCAGGTCCCGGACAAAGATGACGACATTCTTCATTCTGATCTTCATAATTACCCCCGACTTAATTCATTCGCTTTGATAGCAGAGGAGCGAGGCGCTTTCAAGGTATTTTCTTCCCCGCAACGCAAACGAAATCCTTGCCTGTGGCAAAGAATCGGCTACAATTATCACGGTTCGGCAGGTAAGACTGCCGGCATTCGAGCTGACGTGCTGTTTCTGCACTTCTAGGCTCATTTCGCTACAGCCGATAAACTCGCCCTTCGGGCTCAGACAATATCGGCTTTACGCTCCATTTCACCAAGAAGTGCAACGAAACAGCCCTGAGGCTCTCATTCCGTCAGTCTCACCTGCCTGAGAGTAGGGGCGACGCATGCGTCGCCCGATTGGGCGGGTCATGATCCGCCCCTACGAGGTTATCAAATGGACGACCGCTTCGAACCACGCAAAGTATATATCGCGGCATCATGGATGGCGCCGGTCGGCCGCTACAACGGCAAGGAGCGTGAGGATCTCTCGTTTCTCCAGATGGCGGCAAAATGCTCCGAAGTGTTTTCCGACACAACCATCAGGCCCAAAGATATCGAAGCGGTCGTGGTCGGCTGCCAGAACCCGGTCGCCTTTTCCGGGGTCGACAATACCGCAGCAAAGATAGCCGGGGTGCTGGGGATATCCGGCGCCACCTCGGTGCTCATCGACACTGCCTCCTCCTCCGGCGCCTCCGCTTTCGAAAACGCCTACCTGCAGATCGCTTCGGGACGGTGCGACCATGTACTCGCTATCGGCATCCAGAAGATGAGCGACGCAAATACTCTCGAAGCGACCAGGATAGTCGCCGGCGTGATCGACCGGGACGAAGCGGAGTACGGCCTCTCCATGCCCGCCTGCGGCGCCCTGGTAGCAGGATCTTTGGTGCAGCGGCTGGGGCTCTCTCTGGATGAGTGGACCGCCTTTTCCGCCCTGCTCACCCAGCGGGCACACCGCTTTGCCGCCCGCAATCCGGATGCCCACCTCGGCTTCGAAATCCCGGTAGAAGAGTACTACCGGCAGATCGCCAACGGCCGCAACTACATGTACTGGTGGCCGCTCCGCCTGCACGACTTCTGCCCCATGTCCGACGGCGTAGCCGCGGTGATCCTCTCCTCGCGTCCGTCCGAGGTCCTTGTAGCAGGGGTAGGCAGCGCCACTGACATCCCGACCATTGCCGACCGCCACTACTTCCACTCCTTCCCGGCCACGGTGAGAGCTGCGGCAGTTGCCTACGGAATGGCCGGAGTCAAAGACATCCGCTCGTTCGCCGGTTCGCTCCACGTCAACATGCATGACCCGTTCAACGGCTTTGGACCGATCAACATGGTCGACCTGGGGCTACTCCCCCGGAACAGACTCATCGACGGTCTTCTGGACGATGAACTGACCGGGGAAAACGGCATGTTCCCGACCAACCTGACTGGAGGTCTCAAGGGCCGCGGCCACCCGCTGGGAGCAACCGGCATGATCCAGGTGGTGGAAAATCACCGCCTGCTCCAGGCCGGCCGGTTCAAGGGAGGGCTTTCCCACTCTATTGGCGGACCGATCAATAACAACGTGGTGATACTCCTGGAAAGGAGCGACAGTTTCACCTCCCGGCGTCCGCAACGATTCAAGCCATGGGGATTGCCGCGACTCGGCCACCTGAAGCCGCCGACGGCCAGCCTGACCGCGCTGCTGGCCGAAGGCCCGTGCGAAGGGACTTTCGTCGCATCCACGACCCGCTTCGACCACCGGAGCGCCCTGCCCCAGAACTCGATCCTGCTGGTCTCGTGCCCTACCCCTGACGGAAAGCTTACCTTTCTCTTCGGCGTAGGCGGCGAGCACTACGATCTCATCAGCGCCATGGAGCGCGGAGACCTGGTCAGCCTGGAAATGAGCGGCACGGAGATCATGGTGAACAGGATCCCGGTCAAACGCTTCTACCAGAGAACCATGCACGGGCTGGTGGAACTGGCAGGCTCAGGATGGAAACGCCTGACCAGGGAAAAGCGGACCTGATTCTAAAAGCCGCGAGGGGGAGAGCCGCATCGAACGGAAACAGCCGGAGCCCATGGCCAGGTGCTGCCATAAACGTGATGCCACTGACCTCCATCGCTGCTGAACAAGCAGGTGCAAGTGCAGAAGCGGAGGCATTGCAGTGAGAGACGGCTCTCCCCCTCGCGGCTTCAACAAATGTCGGGAAGTTAGCTCAGGAAGCCATTCAACCACCTTCACAGGATTTATTTTTTCTCCCCCAAAATCGAATTTACAACAGCCGTTGAATGTTCTAAAGTGTCTCACTATTCCCTCCCTGGAGTGTGCACATGGAACAGCTTAAAATCACCCCCTTATCGTCGCATCACCGTGCCCTTGGCGCTCTTATGGCCCCTTTCGGCGGATGGGACATGCCCATCCAGTACGAAGGGATAATCGCCGAGCATCGCGCCTGCCGCGAGCAGGCGGCGCTCTTCGATATCTGCCATATGGGAGAGTTCATCTTCAGCGGAGATATCGTCAAGAACGGCCTGGAAGATGTCTTCACCTTCTCCGTAGCCTCGATCCCGGTCGGGCGTTCCCGCTACGGATTCCTGCTGAACGAGACCGGTGGCATCATCGATGACCTGATCGTCTTCCGCCTTGCCGAAGACAAGGCGATGATCGTCGTAAATGCCGGGACTGCCGACAACGACTTCACTGTTATCAAGAGCCGCCTCAAAGGCGGAGAGCTTGAAAACGTTACCAGCCAGACGGGAAAGCTCGACCTCCAGGGGCCGCTTTCACGTGAAGTCATGGCACGGCTTTTCGAACCCTCGGTCTGCAATCTCCCCTACTTCAAGTTTACCACTGCCAAGGTACTCGGATATGAGGCCATTGTCAGCCGCACCGGCTATACCGGAGAGCTCGGCTTCGAGATCTTCATCCCGGCAGAGAAGATCCCCGAACTCTGGGAACTTATCCTTTCCGATGACCGGGTAAAGCCTGCAGGGCTCGGGAGCCGCGACATCCTCCGCCTTGAGGTCGGCTACAGCCTTTACGGCAACGACCTGAGCGAGCAGGTCACCCCTCTGGAGGCAGGCCTGGAGAGTTTCGTGAACTTCGACAAGAATTTTATCGGCAAGGACGCCCTGCAGAAGCAGAAGTCGGGCGGACTGGCCAGGATCAAGGCCCCCTTCAAGCTCTCATCACGCCGCTCTCCGCGCCATGACTACTTGATCATGAGCAACGGCAACACTGTCGGAGTCGTAACCAGCGGCGCCTTCTCCCCCATGCTCGGGTGCGGCGTCGGAATCGGCTTCGTGCCGCCACAGCTGGCAGCTACGGGAACGCCCCTTACAATCGTCCACGAGAAAGTATCAATGGAAGCAGAGGTCTGTCAGCTCCCCTTTTACACTGGCGGATCGTTAAGAAGCTAAGAAACTTGTCTGTCGGATAAGTTCAAATATCCAGCCGGGATCAGAACCCGGCAAATAGCACTTCGGAGGAGTTAATTCATGGAGCATTTTTTCAGCAAAGAGCACGAATGGGTCAAGATCAGCGGGACAACCGCAACTGTCGGAATTAGCGATCATGCCGCACATGAACTTGGCGACATCACGTTCGTGGAACTGCCGCAGGTCGGCAAAACCGTGAAGCAGTTCGATACCCTCGCCGCAATCGAGTCTGTAAAGGCTGCCAGCGATATCTATGCGCCGGTCTCCGGCAAGGTGATCGCCGTCAACGAGACCCTGGAAAACACTCCGGAAGTGGTCAACGAGTCCGCCGAAGAGTCAGGCTGGATCTGTGTTCTCGAAGTCTCCGACCCTTCAGAGGTGAAAAACCTCATGAACAGGGCCCAGTACGACGAATACCTGAAAAGTCTTTAGGAACGAGGTACGAGGATAAAAAAACATCAGCCTTTCCTCGATCCTCGATCCTTTTTCCTCGATCCTTAAAAAAGGAATGTACATATGAGTTATTGTCCAAACACAGAGAAAGAACAGCAGGAGATGCTCTCGGCAATCGGCGTTTCGTCCGTAGAGGGACTGTTTGCCGCCATCCCGGCCGCTCTTCGAGCAAAACATTTCGATCTCCCGCAGGGGATGTCCGAATTCGAAACCTTCGACCGTATGAAAGCGGTAGCCGGAAAGAACAGCTCCGACACGCTTAACTTCATCGGCGGCGGATTCTACGATCACATCATCCCGGCTGCGGTCGATCACCTGTCGGGCCGTGCCGAATTCTACACCGCCTACACCCCTTATCAGCCGGAGTGCTCGCAGGGCACCCTTCAGGCGCTGTTCGAATATCAGACCGCCATCTGCCGCCTGACAGGTCTCGACGTATCGAACGCCTCACTGTACGATGGCGCGACAGCCTGCGCCGAGTCGGCCATGATGGCGCTGAGGGTTACCGGCAGGAACAGGATACTTGTCGATGCCTGCGTGAGCCCGTTTTCCAGGGAAGTGCTCAAGACCTATCTCTTCAATCTCGATGTCGAGATCGTAGAGATCCCGCAGGCTGACGGAGCTCTTGACCGGGCCGGACTCGCCCGCCTTCTAGACGACACTGTTGCCGGCGTCCTTGTCCAGAACCCGAACTTTTTCGGCACGGTCGAGGATTTCACCAGCCTGGCAGCCGAAGTGCACGCCAAGGGGGCGCTCCTGATCGCCTCTGTCTACCCGGTATCACTCGGCATGCTCAAATCGCCGGGCGAGATGGGAGTCGACATCGCCATCGGTGACGGCCAGAGCCTGGGCAATCCCCTTTCGTTCGGCGGACCCTCATTCGGCTTCATCGCCGCGAAAAAGAAGCTGATCCGGAACATGCCCGGCAGGATCGTCGGCGAGACAGTCGACCGTAACGGCAAGCGCGGCTTCGTCCTCACCCTGCAGGCACGGGAACAGCATATCAAGCGCCACAAGGCGACCTCCAACATCTGCAGCAATCAAGGGCTCTGCGCTCTGCGCGGACTGATCTTCCTCTCGACAGTCGGGAAAGAAGGTCTGAAAGATATGGCTTCTCTGAACCGCGACAAGTCAGAGTATGCCAAGAGCCGTCTCACATCGATCCCGGGGGTCAAGCTGCTTCAGTCCGGGCCGACATTCAACGAGTTCACGATCTCTCTTCCGCAATCGTCCCAGCCGGTCGTTTCGGCGCTGCTGAAAAAGGGGATCGCTGCCGGAGTTCCGGCAGGCGAGTATTACAACGGCCTGGAAAACGCCCTGATCGTTACCGTCACAGAGAAGAGGTCGAAGAGCGAAATCGACCGGCTTGCCCAGGCTGTCCAGGAGGTGCTGCAATGCAATTGATCTATGAAAAATCGACTCCGGGACGTAGCGGTGTAAAGCTTCCCGCATCCGACGTTCCGGCTGCCGCGGCACTCCCCGTAGCTCTTCTGCGCAAGGAACCGGCCGGGCTCCCAGAAATCTCCGAGCTAGATGCGGTGCGGCACTTCACCAACCTCTCCCGCCGCAACTTCTCGGTAGACACCAATTTCTACCCCCTGGGCTCCTGCACCATGAAGTACAACGCCAAGGTTCTGGAGAACTCGGCAGCGCTCTTTGCCCCCTTCCACCCCATGACCGCGCTTCTTCCCGGCGGCGAGGAGTTCTGCCAGGGAACGCTCGGCATGCTGCACGAACTCGGCAGCCTGCTGGCCGAAATAACCGGGATGGACGAAGTCACCACCCAGCCGCTGGCCGGCGCGCACGGCGAAATGACCGGTGTGCTTCTGATCTCGGCCTACCACGCGGCAAAAGGGAACAAGGCAAAGAAGAAATATGTCGTTGTCCCTGACTCGTCACACGGCACCAATCCCGCCTCGGCAGCCATTGCCGGGTACGAAATCATCACCATCCCGACCGCATCCTACGGCGACATGGATCTCGAACTCTTCAAAAAGGCGATGACCGATGAAGTGGCCGCAGTCATGATGACCTGTCCGAACACGCTCGGTCTTTTCAATCCGCACATCAAGGAGATCTCCGATATCGCCCACTCCTACGATGCGCTCATGTACTACGACGGCGCCAACCTGAACGCCATCATGGGCAAGGTAAAGCCGGGAGATGTCGGGTTCGATGTCATCCACATGAATCTGCACAAGACGTTCGGCACCCCGCACGGCGGCGGCGGCCCCGGCGCCGGTCCGGTAGGGGTCAAGAAAGAGCTGATCCCGTTCCTGCCGTCGCCGCGCATCGTCAAGAGCGACAACGGCAAACTTTCCCTGCAGAACAACAACAAGGGGAGCATCGGCCGTACCGCGAACTTCTTCGGCAACTTCGGCGTCATGGCCAAGGCCTACGCCTACATCATCATGCTGGGGAAAGAGGGGCTGATCCAGGTCTCGGAGCAGGCCGTCCTGAACGCCAACTACATCAAGGCGAGGCTGAAGGATTGGTACGACCTCCCGTACGACATGACCTGCATGCACGAATGCGTCTTCTCCGCCTCGAAGCAGGCTGCGAAAGGCGTCCATGCGATCGACATCGCCAAGTTCCTGATCGACAAGGGGTATCATCCACCCACCGTCTACTTCCCGCTGATCGTCAAGGAAGCGATCATGATCGAGCCAACCGAAACCGAAAGCAAGGGCGTGATGGATGCCTTCATCGAGGTCATGATCGAGGCCGCGAAACAGGCCGAGAGCGATCCCGAATCCTTCGCCGCCATGCCGGTCACCATGCCGGTCACCCGGCTCGACGAAACGAAAGCGGCACGCGAGCAGAACGTCTGCTGCGCCGACTGATGTTGAACTGTTTTTAATTGATTAATTGTGCTAAAAAGCACTCTGGCAGTGAATGTCAGAGTGCTTTTTTGTATGCGCAATGGCACTCATCAGGTATCCATTAAAACGTGGTATACGCAGACTGTTGATTAATATGTTAGGCAGAAGAGAATTTTATGAATGCATTAAAAATATTTGGCGGTTTACTGCTGCTTCTCGTTATCTCATGGTTTATAGCTCAATGGTGGAGTAACCATGGATTGTGGTGGTTTTCAATTTTTCCCCGATGGGCTTTTAATTTAATCGATTATTTGGCTGGACCAATGCTATCAAAAGAAGCATGGGAAGCAGAGTAGCAGGCGGAATTTCTGGTTTTTTGGGTTCCATCTTTTATTTTGCTAACAGCGATCACGCTACCACCGATAATTGTGCACAGGAACAAATCACGTAATGCCAAATAGGCCTAACCAGGGCGCTTGTACGAACAAGCCGCACACCGCCCGCCCCGTAGGAGATCACAATTGATACGAATACCCTTCTTCACTGTCGCATTGCTGCTCATTTGTCTTTCCCAGGTTGCACATGCAAAAGAACCCAGGGAATTTACGGAGAAGTTTTTTCAGCTGGTGCAGTCCGGCAAGGTTCCTGAAGCATACAGCCAGTTATTCGCGGGGTCTCAGATCGCAGCCAAGAAACCGCAGGCGTTTGAGCTGTTGACAAAGCAGACGGCCGACGGTCTCCCCATGTACGGGAACATTCTCGGGGTTGAATTGATCAATGAAGAAAAATTCGGGGACACAATAGTTCGGCTTGTCTATGTTATGAAATCGGAAATAGCGCCGACTGTATGGGAGTTCTATTTCTATAAACCGAAAGCGGACTGGTTTCTGGGAAAGCTTTTATTCAATGACGAGTTCAACCTACTTCAGAAAATGAAATGACACTTCAGGCTGAATCAGCCGCTGGAGCCGATTCAGGAACAGTGAAAGGAGCAACGCGATGAAGATACTAGCCATAATTGCCAGCCCGCGTGGCATGCAGGGAAACACCGGACGCCTTCTGGAAGAGGTCCTGTCGGGAGTGACTGCCGCCGGTGCGGAGACGGAAATCCTCTCCCTGAAAGAGCTTAAAGTGCTGCCATGCGTCGCCTGCGACCTCTGCCACAAGACCGGGGTCTGCAAAGTCGACGACGACTACGAAGCGATCAAGGACAAGCTGCTTGCCTGCGACGGCTTCATTCTCGCCAGCCCGAACTACATCTTCAGCGTCACCGCGCAGATGAAAGCGCTGTTCGACCGCTGCAACGGCCTGATCCACTGCATGGCGCTCGAAGGGAAATATGCCGCCGTGGTCGAGACCTCCGGAGGGGGCGAGGACGCAGAGGTGCTCACCTACATGGAGCGCTTCGTCAACACTCTCGGCGCCCTCTCCGTCGGCGGGATCGGCTCGCCCATGGCCGGAATCCGGACCTTCCCCGCTGAAAAGGAACTCTTTTCCAAAGCCGCTGCCCTGGGGAAAGAGCTCTGTCACTGCATCAGGGATAAGCGGGAGCTGCCCGAACAGGCTGCTTTTCAGGAAGGATTCAGGGCGCGCATGTCGGGCCTGGTTGAATTCATGCAGGAGGATTGGGAGTACGAAAGTGAATTCTGGGGAATGAAGAGAAGAAAATGATTGCCTCCGCAAGCTGTCTCGGACAAAATCTCTCATTATATACACTGGAGCAGTCGTTCCCCCATTTCAATTGAGCCGTTAGTGAGGAATCATGGAACATCTGGCAGTGGCGAATGGAGCGGAAAAGGAGTATGCGCTGGGAATGGCGGCGCTGGCCGCGGAGGACACCCTGACGGCTCTTGCCTGTCTGGAGCGGGCACTGAAGCTGCAGGACAATCCCGGCTGGTATTCCCACCTCGGGTACTGCATTGCCAGGGAACGCGGTCAGCAGCGCAGGGGGCTGGAACTCTGCCAGAGCGCACTCGCTGTGGAACCGGACAATCCCGTACATCTATACAACCTGGGCCGGGTGCATCTGGTCAGCGGCGACAAGATGGAAGCACTGCGGGTGCTGCGCGAGGGGATGGCAAAGGGGGGTAGCCCAGAACTTGTCCGGCTGCTGCAGACTCTCGGCACGCGAAAGCCTTCATTGTTCCCGATGCTGCACCGCGATAACCCGCTCAACAAGTATCTGGGGTTGATCCTGAGCCGCCTGGGTCTGCGTTAGGGGTGAAAATTCTCCCCTCCGACAATTCATACCGCACCTTCTGCGAGCTGACCAGCGGTTACCGCATGTTCCGCATCATGGCTGAAGCGATCGATTCAAGCATCATCGACAGCCTTGAAGATGGCTCGCGCACGGCCGAGGAACTGCTGGCAGCGACCTCCCTGCAACACGAGGAGGGACGCCGCTTCATCGCCCTGCTGGTAACTGCCGGGCTGCTGGAGCAGTACGACGGGCAGCTCCACCTCTCACGCTTCAGCCGGACCTGGCTCTGCCAATCGAGCGCTTTGAACCAGCGCCACATGCTGGAGTTCGAGCCGCTGCTCATGGATAACTGGCGCCAGCTGGGAACAGTTCTCCAGGAGGGGCAGGGAGCACTGATCAGGGAGCAGCCGCCGGAGGAGTACCGGGAGCGACTGCAGCTTTACCAGCAGGCCATGAGCGAGGCAGCGCAGGTCCGCTCCGTTGAGCTGTGGGATGCAGTCACCCTGCTCCCGGAACGCGGGACCATCATCGATATCGGAGCCGGAGACGGCTCCTATCTGCGCGAGTTCCTGCAGCGACATCCACAGTGGCAGGGGATCGCCTGCGACCTGCCTGATGTCTGTGCGCAAGCTGCAACCGGCTCCATCCAGGACAACCTTGCTTTTCACCCGTGCAACATCCTTAACAGGGAGGAGCTGGCCGCGTTTGTCTCCGGCCATCAAGCTGGAGCCGACATCCTCCTCTTCTCCAATATCTGCCACTGCTACTCGCCGGCTGAGAATGCCGCTCTTCTGGAGCAGGCAGGTGCGCTGCTGACCGACGACGGGCTCCTGATAGTCCACGACTTCTACCGGGACGCCAACGGCTTCGGCGCGCTCTACGACCTGCACATGATGGTGAACACCTTTAACGGCCGCAGCTACACGGTCGCCGAGACTTCGACAATGCTGCAGGACGCCGGGCTCGAACATCACGCAATCATCGAGCTCCCCTCTTCTTCCCTGGCCATAATCGCCACCCGCCACGCCCCTTATCAAGCCGCCTCATCACTATTCAGCCTGAAAGACCATGCCCTCTCACACGGCTTCTTCGCCGTTGTCGAACTCGACCCGGCAAAGATCCGGAGCGAGGCCTGGGTCAGGGCCAAATGCGCCTACGGCTGCTCGCAGTACGGCAGGCGGTGGAGCTGTCCGCCCCACTCCATGGATCAGGCGGGTTTCGAGGAGCTGCTGGCGTGCTACTCCCGGTCGCTGCTGATCGTCGGGCAGCCGCCGCTGCGCACGTTCCAGGAGCAGCTGCTGGAGCTGGAGCGGCAGGCCTTTCTGTCCGGCTTCAAGAAGGCGCTGGTCTTCAGCGGCGGGCCCTGCAGCTGGTGCGAGAGCTGCCCCGACGAGCAGTGCCGCTATCCGGAAAAACGGCGGCCTTCTCTGGAATCCTGCGGCTGCGATGTCTTCGCCCTGGCCGAAAGCTGCGGCATCCCGGTCGCCCCGCTGAAGAGCAGCGACGATTTCGTCCAGTACATCGGACTGCTGCTGGTTGATTGATCCTGCCATGAAGATCGTCATCGTCGAAAATCCCCGCCCCCTGACCGTCGAGCATTACAACGATGTGGCCAATGCCCCGCTCTCGGCCAGCCTGAACAGCGGCTATGCCCTGGCAATTGCCCGCCGGGCCGACTGGGACACGGTCCACCTCGATTTCAGCTCAGGGGCCTGGGACGCTGCCACCATGGCGGCCCGCATTCTGGCCGAGTCAGGTGATATCATCCTCTTTCACTGGGTCTACTCCTGGGGCTTTGAAAAGGAGGTCAGCGCAGTCATGGCGCTGCTCCGCTCGGAAAGCCCAGCCCCACTGGGAGCTTTTGGCCTCTTTCCCACCCTCTCCCGCCGCCGACTCCTGCAGTATGCCCCGCAGCTCGACTTCATCCTGGCCGGAGAGTTCGAAGGTACGCTTGCTGAACTGCTCCCCGCCTTCGGGAAGCGGCAGACGATTACGACCCGGCCAGGCGTTCTCCTGCGCGATGAACCGTTCGTGCCGCGTACGCTGCTCGCCGATCTGGACCTGCTCCCCATACCGGATGAAGTGGGCACCAACTGCAGCTACCCCAGCCTGAACATCGCCGCCAGCCGCGGCTGCTTCGGAGCGTGCAGCTTCTGCTTTATCCACCGCTACTACGGCTGCAGCAGGCGCCGGGTACGGAATCCGGCATCACTGGGAAAGGAGCTGGCAACGCGCCTGGCAAGTCGCGAGATCGAAAACCTCTACTTCATCGATCCTACCTTCATCGGCCACGGGAAAAGGGAACAAGAGCGGGCCGTCGAGATCAGCCGGCTCGCGCGGGGGCTCGGACTCCCCTTCGGCTTCGAGGCCAGGGTGGATACCATCGATGAAAGAGTGATGGCGACCCTGGCCAAAAACGGCGCCACATCCGTCTTTCTCGGCATCGAGTCCGGCTGCGATACGGTGCTGGAGCGGATCGGCAAACGGATCAGCACGGAGCAGATCCGCCGGGGGGTAAAGATCGTTCGGGAAAGCGGCCTGCAGCTGAATCTCGGCTTTATCATGTTCGAACCGGACTCCACCCTCGCCGAACTGGTGGAGAACTACAGCTTTCTGGAAGAGCTGGGACTGCTCGCCGAGCACGAGCTGACCGCCAACCTCCTTTACCACAACCAGATCGTACTGCACGGTTCGGCAGCCTGGGAGCGCTTCGAAAAGGAGGAACGCCTGCTGCTGGACGAGCGTCTCCCCTTCGAGGCCCGCTACCGTTTCCGGGATGACCGGGTGGGCCACGTCTGCGGTGCCATGGGGCGGCTCTCTTCGGCGTATTTCAGCGGGCTCGACACTCTGCGCAAAACAGCCGGAGCAGGTAAAGAAGCCTGCTGCAGCTTTGATGACGTCAATGCCCTCCTGAAAGAGGCTTTCCTGGCACTCTGCTCTGGAGCCGAAACCCTTAACCGGCCCAATATGACGGCACTGGAGGAGAGCTATCTGCACCAGCTCCGGACAATGCCGTTAACGCAGGCAGTACCGGACTCCCGGAAAGCCTCCTGTGCCGATTGAAGTTGTTTTTTTTAAATTCATGGGATGTGATAAAAAAAGCACTCCTATACTAAATGTCAGGGTGCTTTTTGGTATAATTCCCCTTTAGAGGAGGGAGACCAGTCGAACGGCTGAGAGGCGCGGTCTCACTCCTTACATTCATTCAACATAGAGGATACTATGAAATGGCTTATGCCGGCGCTTCTACTATGTATGGTAACAGGGATCACGGCATGCTCCGGTAATCGGGCAAATCTTGCCGCGAATGATTGGGCCTGGAAATCGCGGGGCGGCAATGTCCTTCCCAATACAGACGCCGAGAAACTGGCCGTGCAGGTGATGCAGGGCGGAGGAAATCCGTTGACATGGGGGGACCTCAAGGCTTACCGCGAAGGTGAGGAGCGCGGCTATCTGGTGGTAGCGGTGGAAGAGACCCCGGCAGACGCAGCAGAGCCGATCATTAAGACCAGGTACAGGATGCTTGGCCTGCAGATTCGGTTCGAGTCCTATCCCCAATACATCATGCAGGTAGACAAGAAACGCGAGGCCAATGCACGGGAAGTCGCCTACCAGGCCAAGGAGGGAAGGCTGCCGGTGTTGCCCGCAATTTACGACAACAAATATTTGTACGAGCCGTCATACAGCGGCGGCTGCCGGGTGGAAGTGACAGAAAAGGACATTGAGCGTAATCCTGTCTCCACCTATATCATCGATGTCTGCAAATGACGCAGCAAGCGGAATGAGGTATCTAAAGAAAGGGGCATCATGTTCGACTGGTTCAGGAAAAAGGAAGAAACCCTGCTGGAATTTGCTGACAACCGTGCCGCCTTTGAGTATGCCTGCGTGCATCTGCCGAACCGGATCCTGCTGGAAGCGGTGATTCCGGCGATCGTCGAGGAGGAGGGGAAACACGGGCGCGACGGGGAGCGGTTTTTCAGCATCAGGCTTGCCGGCCCCGATGGCGGGCGTGAGTTGTGGGCCTGCACCCTCGCAGAAGCAACCGACTGGCCGAATATAGGCGACCTGGTGGGATTCCGGGTAGTGACCATTGCCGAGGATATCGCGCCGGATCCTGCGCCGATCGGCTATATTTCAGCCGTTCTGGCGCCGGTGCTGGTCGGCCGAAAGGGGTGGCGGATCGCCAGGAACCTGACACCGACAGACATCAAGCCGACGATCCGCTACTGAACCAGGCAGCCCGTAAAGCTGTGCATCACAGACACCGTCCAGCATCGAAAATATTCCTCCCCGCAGCAAGGAGAGCGCCATGACCGAGAAACCGATCGATCCGAAAGAAAGCCGACTCATCGACGACACCTGCATCAACACGATCCGCTTCCTGGCGGTGGACGCCATCCAGAAGGCGAACAGCGGCCATCCCGGACTCCCCATGGGGGCAGCTCCCATGGCATGGGTCCTCTGGGACCGCTTCCTGCGCCATAACCCGGCCAATCCCGCCTGGTTCAACCGCGACCGCTTCGTCCTCTCCGCCGGCCACGGCTCCATGCTCCTCTATGCCCTGCTCCACCTCTTCGGCTACGACCTGTCGCTGGACGATATCAAACAATTCCGCCAGTGGGGGAGCAGGACTCCCGGGCACCCGGAACGGGGGCATACCCCGGGGGTGGAGACCACCACCGGTCCGCTGGGACAGGGATTCGGCAACGCGGTCGGCATGGCCATGGCCGAGGCGCACCTCGCGGCACGCTACAACCGTCCGGAATGCGAGATCATCGACCACTTCACCTGGTGCCTGGCCGGTGACGGTGACCTGATGGAAGGGGTGGCGGCCGAGGCGGCCTCACTGGCCGGACACCTCAGGCTGGGGAAACTGGTCTGTCTCTACGACGCCAACCGTATTTCGCTGGCCGCCGCCACCGACCTCTCCTTCACCGAAGATGTCGGCAGGCGTTTTGCCTCTTACGGCTGGCAGGTGCTGGCCGTTAGCGACGGCAATGATATGGCGGAGCTGCAGCAGGCCATGGATGCCACCCGGAAGGAGCGGTCGCAGCCGAGCCTGATCATGGTCAGGACCCGCATCGGTTACGGCTCTCCCCACAAGGAAGGGAGCTGCGAAGCGCACGGATCCCCGCTGGGAGTCGACGAGGTAAAACTGACCAGGGAAAAACTCGGCTGGCCGCTGGAGCCGGCCTTTCATGTCCCGGACGAAGCCCTGACCCACTGCCGCCGGGCCCTGGCGACCGGGGAAGCTGCCGAAGCGGCCTGGAACGGACTCATGGAGCAATACCGCCGCGAACATCCAGTGTCAGCCTCTGAACTCGACCGCCGTATTTCGGGGGAACTCCCAGAGGACTGGCAGAAGAATCTGCCGACCTTCCCCGCCGATCCGAAGGGGCTGGCCACCCGGGCCGCCTCGGGCGAGGTACTGAACGCCATCGCCCCTGCCCTGACGGAACTGGTCGGCGGTTCGGCCGACCTGAATCCCTCCACCCTGACGGCCCTGACAGAGGCAGGGGATTTTCAGAGTCCGCGGCTGCAGCCGGCCGACCGCCAGGGGGCTGTCGGAGAGGCATGGGACTACTCCGGCCGCAATATACATTTCGGTGTCCGCGAGCATGCCATGGGTGCGGTGATGAACGGCATGGCAGCCCATGGCGCCATCATACCGTTCGGCGCCACCTTCCTCGTTTTCGCCGACTACCTCCGGCCGAGCATCCGCCTGGCTGCCCTCATGGGGCTCCATCTGGTTTACGTCTTCACCCACGACAGCATCGCCGTGGGCGAGGACGGCCCGACCCATCAGCCAGTCGAACTGCTCGCCGCGCTGCGCGCCATACCGGGGCTGACCGTCATCCGCCCGGCGGATGCCAACGAGACCGCTGCAGCCTGGCAGGTCGCCCTGGAAAAACGTGACGGACCGGTCGCATTGATCCTCAGCCGGCAGAACCTGCCGACCCTCGACCGGAGCAGCCTTGCCCCGGCCGAAGGGGTGCAGTGTGGCGCCTACATACTGGCAGAATCCCAGGGAGGAGAACCGGATCTGATCCTGATCGCCAGCGGCAGCGAGGTCAGTCTGGCTATGGCAGCACGTGAAAAACTGCAGGAGCAGGGTGTCCGGACCCGGGTCGTCTCAATGCCAAGCTGGGAGCTGTTCGACGCCCGTCCGGCCGACTACCGCAACCTGGTCCTGCCGCCGCAGATCCGGGCGCGCCTGTCAGTGGAAGCCGGCAGCAGCCAGGGGTGGCATCGCTATGTCGGCGATAAAGGCCGGGTTATCGGCATTGACCGCTTCGGGGCCTCGGCGCCCGGTCCGACAATTATGGCGGCCTACGGCTTCACCCCCGAAAACATCTGCACAGCGGCTCTTGCCCTGCTGCAGAAACGGACAAAGCGGCACTGACATGATCCATGGAGGTGATCTCAGCACCTGGCGACTCATTGATACCGGCCCCCTGTCCGGAGCCGAAAACATGGCCATCGACGAGGCACTGCTTTCCTGTTTCGATCCCGGCAAATCACGCCCGATCCTTCGCCTTTACGGCTGGAGTCCACCGGCCTTTTCATACGGCCGTTTCCAGAAACCGGAAGAGATAATCAATCTGGAAAAATGCCGCGCAGAGGGTGTCCAGACAGTCAGGCGGATAACCGGCGGCGGCGTCATCTATCATGCCAACGAGCTTACCTATTCACTGGTCTGTCCTGTCGACTTCATCCCCGGAGCACGCAGCGTTAAGGACGCATTTTTCCATCTCACCTCATTCCTGCTGGCATTCTACCGGAGTCTGGGGCTGAGAGCCTGCCATGCCACAGAGCATTACCACGGCTCTCGAAGACTCGGAGAGCGGACCTCGCTCTGTTTTGCCGGGATCGAGAGCTGCGACATACTGATCAAAGGGAAAAAGATCGGCGGCAATGCCCAGCGCAGACTGAAGAACGTTATCTTCCAGCACGGCTCGATACCGCTCAGACAGATGGCTGATAAAGGGAATCCCTATCTGCTGCACCCTGATGCCGAGGTTCTGGGAAAAACCACCTCCCTTGCCGATGAAGGAGTCAATACTGCTGCAGAAACGCTTGCCGTGGCCCTTAAAGAGTCATTTGAACAATGCTTCGAAGTAACATTCGTTCCCGACGGGTTGACCGGAAATGAACAGGAATGCGCAGCAGGATACATGCAAGAAATTGAATGACTTTCCCGGCCCGATCCGGTAGTATTCGCGAATCAATCAGATCAAGGAGAGTATGAAATGAAGAAGCTTTACGTAATGCTGACCGTTTTTGTTCTCAGCCTCACCGTAGGCGTTACCGCAATGGCCCAGGCTAATAAGGGGCTCAAGGGATCCAATAAACCACACTGCTCGTCATGTGACAAATCTGCCGCCACTCCGGAGAAGCTGAAGAAGTTCAAGGCCGACTCGATCGATCTTCGTCAGGAGCTGATGAACAAACGCTTCGATCTGCAGAGGGAAAACCTGAAAGAGACTCCTGACAGCGCCAGGGTTGCCGCTATCACAGCAGAGATGGAGGCGATCAAGGTCAAGATAGATGCGCTCAGGACTGCAGCCAATCTGCCGAAATCAGCCTGCTGCTGCATGGAAGATTGTCCGCTGATGGATGGCAACTGCGACAAATGCAAGGGCGGAAAAACCTGCGACTTGAACGGCAAGAAAACGGCGGAGTGCAGCAAGTGCGACAAGGCCGCCGGTTGCGGCTGCAAGGAGTGCTCTAAAAAGGGCGCTTGCGGCGACTGCAAGAAAGCTTCTGATTGTAGCTGCAGCAAAAAAGCAAAGGGTACCAAAAAGTAGCCTGCCGCTTCATGAAGCTTCAATAGAAAAAGCCCCCGGTCATCATTGGCCGGGGGCTTTTCGTTTCACTCCGGATTCGGCGGTTGGATGCTGTCGAAATGAGAGCCTCAGGGCCATTTCGTCGCAATTCTTGGCGAAATGGAGCGTAAAGCAGATATTGTCTGAGCGAAGCGAGTTTATCTGCTGTAGCGACGTGAGCCTAGAATTGCAGAAATGGCACGTCCGCTCGAATGCAGGCAGCGTTCAACTGCCGAATCCATGTTCACTGCTGCCGGGACAGTTCCTCCCGCAGGGCATTGGCGATATCGCCGCTGATAGTGGAGAGCGCCCTGCTGTATGCCGATACCAGCGCATCATACCCTTTGCCCTCGATTTTTTCACTGGCAGATGAACGACCGGTTTTGGCAGCCTCACCAGAACCCCGGCGGAGAGTCCAGAAAGCGTCGATTTTCACCATCTCCCCATCCGCTTCAAAACGCTGAATATCCACCGGCACCCTGATATCCGCATCACTGCCGACGCTCTGGGGATAGGCCGAAACTCTTTCGGAGCCAAGCTGCCGTCCCACGTTATCGGCCATCAACCGCGGTATCTGGCTTTTCAGGGGCTCGGCCCAGCGGTGGAACTCCAGAATATCGACCTGACTTCCTTTCAGTTGAACAACCAGCTGTGTGCGATCCACAATCTCAGGCAGGGAGACCGGACCAATGTTGACACCAAAGGGAGAACCGACCGGTTTGACCTCTTCGCACCCGGTAGTCGCCGAGAGCGTATAGAAATTGACCTTTGAAGAGCTGCAGGCGGCAATGCCAAGAACAAGCCCGAGCAGCATCAATGCTGAGAGTATGCGCCTGTGAATCATCATGGTTGCACCTCCTTCTTCCCGCGGATCAGAGCTTCGGGATTCCGATCCAGATAGTCGGCAAGCCCCCGTAGCGACTGGGCAGCCCTGGACAGCTCCCGCATGGTTTCGCGCATATCGTGCTGCAGAGGCGCATCAGGCGAAAGGGTCTGTTTCGCCCCGCCCAGAACCTTGCGAGCTTCGTCAAGGGTTTTGCGGATATCATCAAGGGCACCCTTGACTTCAGGAACCACAGCACCGTCAACCTGCTTGACCATCTTGTCGGCGCTCTTCAGGGTAGTATCCAGGGATTGCAACGCCTTGCGGGCGTCGCCGGCAATTTCGTCAAGAGGCAGGTTCTCGATCTTCTGTGCTATCCGCACCAGGGTCGCCTGCAACTGTTCGAGGCTTGTCGGTATCGTCGGGAATTCGGGAGGGCTTTTGTTCCAGTTCATTTTTGCATGGGGGGCATTGGGAAACAGATCAAGAGCTACATAAAGCTGTCCGGTCAGGAGATTGCCACTCCTGAGCTGAGCCCGAAAGCCGTTCTCGATGATCGAGTTGAGTAGTGTCCGCGAATCCGTATACTTCGTCCGGTCAGAGACGTTCCGGTAGCGGGCGCGCAGTCGTTCCGGGAAAAAATGTACTTCTACCGGCATGGAAAACTCCTTCCTGACCGGATCGAGTTCGACGCTTATCTTCGTGACCTCACCGACCGTCACCCCGCGCAGGTCCACAGGTGCGCCGACAACAAGCCCCCGTACCGACTCCTTGAAAACGAGCACATATGTTTCAACAACCGTATCGGGACGCTTCATTGCCTCATCCCGGCTATCGAACAGGACAAAAGTGCTGTCGGGACTTGCCGGTATTGCGCTGCGACTTTCATCCGGCGTCTGGAAGGAAATGCCTCCCATAAGGATTGATGTGATCGATTCCGTGTTGACCTTCACACCGCTGGCATCAAGAGAGATATCTATTCCGCTGGCATGCCAGAAAAGAGTGGTCGACTTGACATACTGGTCGTAAGGGTCGTTAATGAAGGCCTTCAGAGTCACGCCCTTTCCGTCCTTGTCCAGTTCGTATGCTATCACTTCCCCTACCTGAATCCGGCGGTAATAGACCGGAGATCCTATATCGATAGATCCGATATTTGCGGCATGCAGGACAAACTGACGACCGGGACGATCCATTGTGACTGTCGGCGGTCTTTCCAGCCCCTTGAAGGCCATTTGGGGTGTTTTAGTTTTGGAAATACCGGCATCGACCCCTATGTAGGACCCCCCGAGCAGGGTGCCGAGCCCGGAAATACTCCCTCCCGAGATCCGGGCGCGCACTACCCAGAAACGGGTATCTTCCACCAGGAGTCCTTTTGACTCTCTGGTCAGCTCGGCGCTGACAATCACGTGCGACCGGTCCTTTGCGATTGCTATCCCTTTGACCAGTCCGATCTCCACATCCTTGTACTTGATCTTTGTCTTGCCCGGCTCCAGACCTTCACCGGTCTTGAAGGTTATGGTTATGACCGGTCCGCGCTGCAGATAAGACTTTACTGCCAGAGAAGCGCCGATGATTGCCGCCAGAATCGGGATAATCCATACCAGCTGCAGGGAACGGCGATGCTTCGGCAGGGCAACGGCATCGGGAATATCGGAAAGCTCGGGCGGAGGATTCATGTTGCTCATAATTGCCTCTCTTTTCTTAGCGGATCCCAGATCAGGCGGGGATCGAAATATATTGCAGCCAGCATCGTGAGTACCACAACTGCACCGAAGGCCACTGCGCCGGGTCCGGCCTTGACAACGGCAAGTGACTTTAGCTGCACAAGAGCGGCCAGAAGCGTTACCACGTAGATGTCCAGCATCGACCAGCGACCGACCAGATCCACCAGACGATAGAGCCTCGTCCGTTGTTCAGGATGCCAGGAAGAGTTCCGCTGCACCGAGATCAGCAGCAGGGTAAGTGAAATCAGCTTCATCAGCGGTATCATGATACTGGCGGTAAAGACAATGGCAGAAATTACCCAGGATCCGGTTTCCCATAGATACACCACACCGCTCAGGATGGTATCCACCCGGTAGCTCGTCAATGAACCGGTAGCCATTATCGGCATAAGATTGGCCGGGACATACAGAATGTAGGCAGCAATAAGGAGCGCCCAGCTTCGCGCCACACCGGCAGGCTTTCTAAAATAGAGAACTGATCCGCATCGGGAACAGTGCGACGGCCCGGCTGTCTGGAGCGGCCTGGAAACAAGCGCGCAGACATGGCAGGAACAGAGTCCCAGTTCAGCGGCTGTCACCTCTTTGGCGCTCATTCAGAAACCCCGGTTCCAGACTCTCTCTCCAGATTGCCCCAGAGGTCACGGGCATTGAACGATGACGCAACAGCGGCCAGCATCAGGGTCAAACCTCCGAAAGACCAGAGAGCCACGCCCGGAATGATGATGAAATCATGGGAAAGCTTTACCAGTGCTACCAGCACGCCCAACATGAATATCTCCACCATACCCCAGGGTTTCATGCTCTGGAGAATACGTAGAATAAGGGCTGTTCCGGGCGGCATCTCCTGGAATTTAAGCGGAAGGAGCAGATAGATCATCATGGCGAGTTCAAAAGCAGGAACCAGTATGGTCGTTACCAAAACGAGCAGGGAAATCAGCTTCATCTCCTGATTCCAGATCGAGTATACCGCACCAAAAAGGTTCACCGCACTCCTGTTCCCCTGGAGTTCAATGCCTATAATGGGAAAAGTGTTGGCCAGTAGAAACAGTATTGCTGCCGCCAGTGAGAAAGCAAGAGTCCGGTCAAGGCTGTCCGGAGAGTCCCGGTACAGAATCCCCCCGCAGCGCCGGCAATATGCCGTCCCCCCCCTGGGAAGCTGGACTTCACGCTGCAGCAGGTCGCATTCGTGGCAGGCAATCACGGGCATGAGGTTATCGTTCATCAATAATTCCTCAAGGATCAGGATGAAGATTCAAATGTAGATTATACCGCAATGTGAATGTCTTGCAAAAACGGACGAAGTTTTGCGCTTTAAAAGCCATTTTGGAGCGTCAATTTTTTCCGAGTTCAAGGCGTCCCGAGGAGGGGGGCGGAGGCGTAGCAGCGCTACGTCGACAACTCCTGACGAAGGGACAACGCAGAAATCGGGGAAAAGTGGCGCTCCATTAGGCATCTTCCAGGCTGAGTTCCTTGATCGCCATATCCCTGAGCTTGAACTTCTGGATCTTGCCGCTGGCGGTCATGGGGTAGTTGTCCACGAATTTGACGTATCTGGGAATCTTGTAGTTGGCGATCTTCCCCTGGCAGTACTCCCTGACCTCTTCTTCGCTCATCGCTATCCCTTTCTTGAGGATGATGGCCGCCATGACCTGTTCGCCGTATTTCCGGTCCGGTACCCCGTACACCTGGATGTCCGATACTTTCGGGTGGGTGTAGAGAAATTCTTCTATTTCTCTGGGGTAGATGTTCTCCCCCCCCCGGATGATCATGTTCTTGATCCGGCCGGTGATTTTGCAGTAGCCGTTTTCATCCATGATGGCGAGGTCGCCGGTGTGCAGCCAATGGTCAGGGTCGATGGCTTTGGCGGTTTCGTCGGGCATTTTGTAGTACCCTTTCATGACGAGGTAGCCGCGGGTGCAGAGTTCCCCCTGTTTGCCGGGGGGGAGGCTCTCGCCGGTTTCGATGTCGACGATCTTTACTTCGACGTCAGGTAATGCCCGGCCGACGGTGGAGACTCTGAGTTCTATGGCGTCATCGGTCCTGGTCTGGGTGATGACGGGGGAGGATTCGGTCTGGCCGTAGGCGATGGTGATCTCGCCGGCGTTCATCTGGCTGATGACTTTTTTCATGACTTCGATGGGGCAGTTGGATCCGGCCATGATGCCGGTCCTTAAGGTTGAGAGGTCGAACTTGGCAAAGTCGGGATGTTCGAGTTCGGCGATGAACATGGTGGGGACGCCGTGGACGGCGGTGCATTTCTCTTTTTCGATGGTCTGGAGGACTTTCAAGGGGTCGAATATTTCTACGGGGATCATGGCGGAGCCGTGGGTGACGCAGGCCATGACGCCGAGGACGCAGCCGAAGCAGTGAAAGAAGGGGACGGGGATGCAGAGCCGGTCGTTTTCGGTGAGCTTCATGCATTCGCCGATGTTGTAGCCGTTGTTGATG
>JBGQLM010000006.1:0-51959 GCA_041500085.1 Geobacteraceae bacterium | reverse complement strand
GCCATTTCGAACAGAAGTGCTCACTCTGCGGCGACTGTATTCTTACCGAGACCGCCGGTATCTGTCCGGTGACTGCCTGTTCGAAGGGTCTTTTGAACGGCCCTTGCGGAGGGATGGATGAAGGCAGATGTGAAACCGATCCCGAAACCGAATGCGCGTGGGCACAGATATTTGTCAGGATGAAGGAGTCCGGCGATACTCTTGATCTGCTTAATACGTCCCCGCCTAAAAACTACTCGAAGGTCCCGAAGCCCGGGAAGTTGAAGCTCTCCAAATGACAACCAGCCCGACAAATCTTGAACTTAAACTTGCCAGAGACGAGTTTGTACTGACTGCAGAAGTCTGCCCTCCCAAAGGTATTGACTGCTCTGCCTTTATCAACTGGTCAAAGGGGCTTTCCGGGGTAATAGACGCGATAAACGTTACGGACAATCAGGGGGCGAATATGAGAATATCGCCGCTCGCGGCCTCCCTGATCCTGCATCGCGAAGGTATTGAGCCGGTTTTCCAGCTAACTTGCAGGGACAGGAACCGTCTAGCCCTGCAGAGTGATCTTCTCGGAGCCGCTGCACTCGGGATAAGGAATATACTTGCCCTTACCGGTGATCATATATCTTTCGGCGATCACAAGGAGGGGAAGGCGGTATTCGATCTTGACTCCATACAGCTGCTGGATACTCTGAAAGTTCTGGAAGGCGGTTTCGATCTATCCGGGAAGCAGCTCGCCGGCACCCCTTCCTTTTTTGCAGGCGCTGCAGCAGCTCCGGAAGCAGAGCCTTTCGAATTGACGCTTTACAAGCTGCGGAAGAAAGCTGCGGCAGGAGCAAAATTCTTTCAGACCCAGGCTGTTTTCAGGCCGGAGAAGATGGCCCGTTTTTGTGAAGCGGTAGCCCCGTTAGGAGTAAAGGTTATAACCGGAGTTCTGCTTCTCAAGTCGGCTGCCATGGCACGATACATCAACAACAATATCCCCGGACTGCGTGTCCCTGACGAGATCATTGCAGAACTCGAGCAGGCTGCAAACCCCGCTGAGGCCGGTGTCGAGATTGCCTGCCGCCTTGCAAAAGCCTTGAAACCCTATTCCGACGGTATTCATATCATGGCGATGGGACGGGAAGAGGTTATTCCGGAGATTGCACAAGCATTAAAATAGGTTTGAGGATCGAGGATCGAGGAGCTACCTTTAGTTTTTCACTGCCTCTAGCCTCGTTCCTAGCTCCCCGATCCTGTCTTTAAGGAGGTTTCTCTTGCAAGTCAAAAAAGCCGTTTTCCCTGTTGCGGGTCTTGGAACCCGTTTTCTCCCTGCGACGAAAGCATCGCCGAAAGAGATGCTCTCTCTTATTGACAAGCCTCTGGTGCAGTATGTCGTCGAGGAAGCGGTCGCGTCCGGAATAGAGCAGATACTCTTTGTAACGGGGCGCGGCAAACGTGCACTCGAAGATCATTTCGATATTGCGTTCGAGCTAGAGGCTCTTCTCTACGACAAGGGCAAGCAAGCGGAGCTTTCGCAGGTAAGGGAGATCGCTGAAATGGTAGATATCTTCTATGTCCGCCAGAAGCAGGCCCTTGGCCTTGGTCACGCAATCCTCTGTGCAAAGGATTTTATCGGTAATGAGCCTTTTGCCGTTCTCCTTGGAGACGATATCATTGACTCTGAAAGGCCCTGCCTCTTACAGCTGCTTGAGGTTTACAACAAATATCGCGGGTCAGTGCTTGCGCTCGAACAGGTACCGATGGAGAGCATATCGTCTTACGGTTGTGTAAAGGCAAACCATATTTCTGACAGGGTTTTCGAAGTAACCGACATGGTCGAAAAGCCGAGACCGGAAGACGCCCCTTCCGACCTGGCAATCATTGGAAGATATGTTCTAACGCCGGAGATATTCCCGATACTCGCAAAACAAGAGCCTGGTAAGGGAGGAGAGATTCAGCTTACCGATGCAATCCTGAAGCTGTCCGAGAGCCAGGCGATTTATGGCTGCAGATTTGAAGGGGTACGTCATGACTGTGGGGACAAGCTTGGCTTCCTGAAAGCGACTGTGGATCTGGCGCTAAAGCGCGAAGAGTTCAATGGAGAGTTCGAAAAATATCTGCGGGAAAGGCTTTCGATGATCCCTTGAGGGGATTGTCAGACGATGTGAAAGTTGGCGTGAATGACCTTCTGCAGATCTTCAATACGCATGATGGCCTGACGCATCTGCTCTCGCTCGTCAGTCGGAAGCAGGTACGGGTTAATGTAGTGGGAATCCTTCTGTATCCCCTTGATCACCTTGATCTGCTGCAGGATGCGATAGCGGGTGAGTATGTGGTAGGCATCATTGAGGCCGTCCGCCATAGAGACTGAAAAACTGCCTTCCTTTTTGAGCAGTTCGATACGTTCCAGAGTAGATGTTGCAGGGATTCCCTGATTTATTGAAATAATCCTGATATTCATGACCAGCGGTGCCCAAGCCAGAAGCTTCAGGTTGAACTCTCCTTTATGCTCGCCAGACCCCTCCGTCCAGATCCTCTTCAGAAATCCCAATGCAAGCTTCATCTCTGTTGCTGCTTTAGCCATCCCCCATAGTGCATGAAAATACTCTTTTTCAAGCCCGCGAATCAGATCAACCAGCTCTTCTGCCAATGCCTTGTTGCCTGCAACGAATCTGGCATCAGAGAGAACGATAAGATCCATCAGGTTTTTGGCGTAATCTTCATACTCGTACCGGACAATTGCCAGAAGCTTCTTTTTCCACTGGCTCATAGAGCCGCGCCATGTAGGATTGCTCGGCATTATGTCGCCCGTGCATTTCTTGAAACCGACTTCTACCAGTTTCTCGACAAGAAGTTCTGAAAAGCGGGTGAAATACCTGTCCGTCTCTTTTCCCTCTCCGTCGCCATATACAATAAGGTAGTCCTGGTCGGTAATCAGTGTCTGCTCTTCGCGGCCGTCACTACCCATACTTATAAGCGCAAAAGGTATCTGTGGCAGCTTTAGACCGGACGCATTCATATCTTCAGTAACGAGATCCAGAGCCTTGCCCGCCAGAATGTCCCGATATTCTGTGCAACTTTCGTGCAGCACTGGGACGGAGGGGAGTTTGAGGAAGCGCTCCATTTCGATTCTGTTCAGCTCGGAATGGATCTCTCCCAGTTTTAGGGAGGAGCGGATTTCAGGAATGGAGTTTACAAGCAGTTCCCTTGCGGAATTAACTTCTTCGACCCGGCTGATGCGGCTTTCTATCGAACTTGTCAGGGTTTCAAGCAGTTCGGCGATCTCATTGGAATCGAGAAGTGGCAGGATATCCCTGACTCTCCCCATGAGATCTGCAATAAACTCCTGATTTGAAACTCGTTCCGTATAATTGCGGTCAGGCATTTTCCCGCCCCTGCTTGGTTTGAATCAAAGATAGCACAAAGAGAACTGAAGCGAAAAAGCAGAATAAAAAAAGGGGGAAGGTCTCCCTTCCCCCACAGCATGTAATAGAAAAGTAGTTTTTAGTGATCGATTGCTTTGGCCATGCCGAGACCGGTGTTCTGGCGGACATAGACTTCGTCGAACATCTCTTCGGAACGCCTGTTCGGGAAGGCAAGGGCTCCGAGTATGGCGGCTGCAAAACCGAGAGGAATGGAGAAGATGCCCGGGTTTTTCAGCTTGAGGATAGGCTCGCTGAGACCCATGATCGACTTGCCGTCTTTGTTGAGCACGTCTTTTTGGGCTTTTTCCAGTGCCTTCAAATCTTTTGCGTCAAGAGTTGCACCAGGAGGGAGTGCTGCCTGTTTCTTCTCCATGGCTGTAATTACTTTCTCCGCACCCTTGGCCACAAGTTTCGGATAGGTCATGTTAGGAGAAACCATAACCAGACCGATGGAGGCAACAGTTCCGACAACGAGGCCGGAGATAACGCCGCCTGTGTTCATCTTCCTCCAGAAGAGGGAGAGGACGACAACCGGGAGGTTGCCGGAGGAAGCAACTGCAAAAGCAAGTGCAACAAGGTGGGCAACGTTCGCCTTCTCGGCGATGATACCGATGACGATACCGGCTGCGCCGACGACAAGGGAGGTAATACGTGCTGCCATGACCTGCTCGTGCTGGTCGGCATGACCGTCCTTGATGACGTTAACATAGATGTCGTGGGCGATAGCTGCGGAAGCTGCGAGAACCAGGCCGGAAACAACGGCGAGAATCGTAGCGAAGGCAACCGAACAGAGGAAGGCCAGGAACAGGTCGCCGATGACCGGAGCGATGTCGGAGCCGAGCTGCTGTGCGAGGAGCAGAGTTGCCATGTTGCCGCCCGGGTCAACCTGCATGATCCCCTGCGGAGTAACGTTGATAGCTGCGCCGAACCCGAGCAGGGTGGTAAGAACGTAGAAACCGCCGATGATCCACATTGCGATGATAACGGACTTACGAGCAGCTTGTGCAGTCGGAACGGTGAAGAAGCGCATCAGGATGTGCGGCATACCTGCGGTGCCGAGAACCAGAGCCATACCGAGAGAGATCTGATCGAGCGGAGCCTTCATGAAGAGGGCAGGCTCGAGGAAGCGCTGGCCGGCATCGACACCGGTCATCGTGATCCCGTCTTTAAGCATGAGGACTTCGACATGCTTCTGAATGTCAGGGCTGTTGACGATCTGCTCAAAGAAAAGAATCGGGTTGAAGTTGGCTTTCATCATAACCAGAACGGAAAGAAGCAGGGCACCGCAGACGAGCAGGCCGGCCTTGATGATCTGTACCCAGGTGGTGGCGGTCATGCCGCCGAAAACAACATAGCCGACCATCAGGATGCCGACGCCAACGATGGCAGTTTTGTAGGGGACGCCTACAAGAAGAGCCATCAGCTTGCCTGCACCGACCATCTGGGCAGTTAGGTAAAAAGTGGAGACCGCAACCGTTGCAAGAGCGGCAACAGCGCGAACCGGTTTGGGATCGGTACGGAAGGAGAGGATGTCCCCCATGGTGTACTTGCCGGCGTTACGGCACGGCTCGGCAACTATCAGGAGAACCGTGATGTAAGCGACCAGCCAGCCGACCGAATACATGAACCCGTCGTAACCGTACAGCGAGATCATACCGGAAATACCGAGGAAAGATGCGGCTGACATATAATCACCGGCAATCGCCCACCCGTTCTGTGTCCCGGTGATACCGCCACCGGCTGCATAGAAGTCAGCGGTTGTCTTGGTTCTGCGTGCTGCCCAGATAACAACGCCGAGGGTGATGCTGATGATGCACGCAAACATGGAGAGGGTGATGACCTTGTTGGCTTTCAGCTCTCTCTTCTTTGGTTCAGGTTTCGGTGCAACTGCAACTGGTGCGCCGGGAACTGC
Source organism: Geobacteraceae bacterium (assembly GCA_041500085.1). GTDB lineage: Bacteria > Desulfobacterota > Desulfuromonadia > Geobacterales > DSM-12255 > VEOV01. Next base: position 46,649 of record JBGQLM010000006.1, on the reverse strand, counting down.
TCCGGGTGCTACCATGGCAGGTGCGCCAGCAGGTGTTGCGGCAGCCGGCGCTGTTGCAGCCGGGGCTGCTCCAGGTGCTACCTGTGCCTTGTTGGGCTCCTCAGCAAAGGCGGCCGAGGCAATTGAAAGTGTCAGGGATGCGGCAATAAGTATCTGCTTGAAAGTCATGTCTCTTATCCTCCTTTCCTAAAGATGAAGTTCGTCAATAAGTTCTTTGGTCATTCTGTCAAAGTCCTTGTTGGCGACATGTGCATAGTAGTGAGCCAGCCCCCAGGATACGAAAAACTGGGAAAGGGCAAAAACGTACCCGAAATTGATTACGCCGATAACCTTGATCTTGAAAAGGCCCGGAGTATATGCTGCCCCGATTGGGAGGAGGAAGTAGTAGGCAGTGGAGAATATCCACCAGCCAAAGAGAAATGCGCTTTTCTTGTGATGAAGTTCTTTGAACTTCGGATTCTGGGCTATTGCCGCCCAATCATACTGCTTTTCTGCCATTGTTAGTACTCCTTTCATTTGAAGTGTGACAGCCTTGGGAAGCGGCGTCCCGCTTTCCGTAAAAGTGAAACGCTCTGCAAAACCTCCTTTCAAAAGTCATTGAACCTGCAATCAGCAGCTAAAACTTCGCGTAACCGAACTTCATCGAAAGCATATCAGCCCCTTCCAACAGCGAAGGGGCAATCTCATTCTCTATCCTGTCGGCAAAAAGCCTGAAGGCGGGACCAAGCAGTGTTATGGCCCCGACAACTTTTCCGGCATAATCCTTGACGGCAACAGCCACATCGATTATCCCTTCGCCGAGCCCGTTGTGATCTATGGCAACACCCTTCTTGCGGATCGCTCCCAGTTCGCTTTCAAGTCTTGCAAGATCTTCCGGAGCCATCTTCCGACGTCCCTTCTTGAAGAACTTCTCCAGAAGATCCGAAGATTCAAGCGCCTTTATCAGTTTGCCGGGAGCATTGGAGAGGCAAGGGAATTTCTTGCCGACAAGCGTTGCTGTTTTGACCGTCTGGGCGCCATCAACCACGTCAAGGAAGAGTATTTCTTCTCCGAGAAGCACTGTAAGATAAATAGCCTCTTGATGTCTTTTCGCCAGCTCTTCCATAACCGGGTGAGCGTGCTTGATGATGTTCGCCCCCTTGATGAATCGCTGGGCAAGCCCCACCGTGTTCATTCCGACACGGTAAATGCCGCTGTGCTCTTCGCGCTCTACCAGACCCCGGCTTTCCAGTGTAGCAAGAAGCCTGAACGTCTTGTTCCGGCTGATTCCGAGTTTCACAGCCAGATGGGGAAGCGTTGCATCGATCGAGTCATCGGCAAGAAGCTCGAGAATATCGAGAGCCTTTTCAACACTCTGAACTGAATAGCTGCTCTTGCTTCTGAACATTTGGCGACCCGTTTGAGCAAAAATTGAACGACCGTTTTATATGACCGAGGCTTTAGTTTAATTTTTTTTAGCACGCCGTTTTATTAATGTCAATGCAAAATTTTATTTTTTTGCGCAATTAAAGGTTTTACCTAATTATTTCGTATAATTACCTTGTAGCTGTTTTAGCTCAAAGGGCATCATTTCATGAAAGCACCCGATTTCAAACAAGGGTTTACATCAAAATGGAAATCATTGTCAAGCACCTGATTGCTCGAACGTTTTCTTCCTTTACAATGATAATTTCAGCGTGATAGTATCCTTTTTTTTAAGAAGCCTATTAAAGTTAGGAGTTGTGTAGATGTCCGGACATAATAAATGGAGCACTATCAAGCACAAAAAAGGTGCGGCAGATGCAAAACGCGGCAAGATCTTCACAAAGATAATCAAGGAGATATCTGTCGCTGCCAAGCTCGGAGGAGGTGACCCTGCTGCCAACCCTCGCCTCCGGACAGCCGTTGACAAGGCAAAGGGCGAGAATATGCCCAAGGACAACATCGAGCGCGCGATCAAAAAGGGCGCCGGCGGGATGGAGGGTGTAAACTACGAGGAGATCAACTACGAGGGGTATGGCCCCGGGGGTGTAGCGGTTCTTGTCGAGGTTATGACGGATAACAGAAACCGTACCGTGTCCGATGTCCGGAGCATCTTTACCAAATGTAACGGGAACATGGGCGAGACCGGTTGTGTATCCTGGATTTTCGACAAGAAGGGGCTCATAACCTTCCCGAAAAGCGTTGATTTTGACAAGCTCTTTGAAGCCGCCATCGAGGCGGGAGCGGAAGATGTCGCCGAGCAGGATGAGCAGTTCGAAGTTACCACGGACCCGTCTTCCTTTATGGAAGTCCGTGATACGCTCGCAACTGCCGGCTTCAAGTTCGAGTCCGCCGAGGTGACCATGATTCCGCAGACCATGGTGAAGCTTGAGGGAAAACAGGCGGAAAGCATGCTGAAGATGATGGACAAGCTTGAAGACAATGATGATGTGCAGAACGTATATGCCAACTTTGACATCTCCATGGAAGAGATGGAGAAAATGATGTAATGATAGTTCTCGGTATCGACCCAGGTTCACGCATCACCGGCTACGGCCTGCTCCGGAAAGAGGGGAACCGGTTGATCCATATAGATAACGGCGCCATCTTTACCGACAGCAGCTCTGATTTCCCGGGCAGGTTGAAACGGATCTATGAAGGGTTGAGTGAGGTCATAAACAGATACAGTCCGGATGAAGTGGCTGTCGAAGAAGTCTTCCTTTCCAATAATGTTCAGAGTGCCCTTAAGCTCGGGCAGGCGCGGGGTGCGGCAATTGTAGCCGGAGTGAATGCCTCTCTTCCGGTTCATGAATATACCGCTCTCCAGGTCAAGCAGTCGGTGGTCGGGCATGGCCGGGCGGCTAAAGAGCAGGTGCAGCATATGGTGAAGGTGCTTTTAGGCCTTCCAGAAATCGCTCAGGCTGATGCGTCCGATGCTCTGGCGGTTGCGATCTGTCATGCAAACTCCTGTCTCATCAGAAGGCTCACTGCAACTATCCCCCCCAGACGGACCGGAACCAATAAATGATCGCACTTCTTACCGGCAGTATTGCCGTAAAATCGCCTGACACCGTGATTCTGGATGTAGGAGGTGTCGGGTACCGCGTGCAGATCCCCTTTTCTACCTACTTTGCCCTGCCTGAAGAGGGGGGACGGCTCTCACTCTATATCCATACCCATGTCAAAGAGGATGCGATCAACCTTTACGGATTCCTTACCCAGGCCGAGAAACAGTTTTTTCAGCTGCTGATGACTGTATCCGGTGTCGGGCCGAAGCTGGCAAAGGATATCCTTTCGAATATCCAGCCGGAAGAGCTTGCTTCCGCCCTCAGTCGCGGCGACATCGTAAGACTTAATGCAATACCGGGCATCGGCCGGAAAACGGCGGAAAGACTTGTTCTGGAGTTGAAGGAAAAGGTTGTGAAGCTGGGTCTTGTAGGGGAGAGCGGCAAAAGTTCCGCATTTGCCAGACAGGATACTTCTGTGCGGGACGATGTCGCTTCGGCGCTCGTTAACCTCGGTTACAAGGAAGCAGTTGTCACCAAAGCGCTTGGCGAGATGGAGATTGAAGCTGACGCTCCGATGGAGACAGTTCTCAAACTTGCCCTCAAGAGGCTGATGAAATAGCCATGAACAGACTGATAGAGCCGCTGGCTACTGATGAAGAACTCTTTATGGAGAGCACCCTCCGCCCTCGCTCCCTTGAGGAGTATGTCGGGCAGGAGAAGGCAAAGGGAAACCTGAGAATATTCATAGATGCCGCAAAAAAACGTGGCGAGGCTCTTGACCACGTACTCCTTTACGGGCCTCCCGGTCTGGGGAAGACCACTCTGGCAAATATCATCGCCTGTGAAATGGGTGTCAATATCAAGTCCACATCCGGACCGGTCATAGAGCGACCCGGCGATCTTGCCGCAATCCTCACCAATCTCGAAGCGCATGACGTTCTCTTTATCGATGAGATCCACCGTCTTTCCCACACGGTCGAGGAGATACTCTACCCGGCCATGGAGGATTTCCAGCTCGATATCATCATCGGTCAGGGGCCGAGTGCGCGGACGATCAAACTCGATCTCCCCAGATTCACCCTGGTCGGAGCAACCACCAGGGCAGGGCTTCTGTCGTCTCCGCTCCGGGACCGTTTCGGAGTCATCTCCCGGCTTGAATTCTATACCGATAACGAACTGGCCTTCATTGTCAGACGCTCGGCCCGCATCCTGAATATCGCGATCTCTGACGATGCCTCCCTGGAGCTGGCCCGCCGCAGCCGGGGTACCCCGCGGATTGCAAACCGGCTGCTGCGCCGCGTCCGGGATTTTGCCCAGATTCTTGCGGACGGGACAATCTCCGAAAAGGTCGTGCAGGAGTCGCTGAAACTGCTGGAAGTCGACGAGATGGGGTTCGACAGCATGGACCGTACGGTTCTGCTTACCATTATCGACAAGTTCGGCGGCGGTCCTGTCGGGCTTGAGACTCTCGCAGCCGCCATCTGCGAGGAGAGCGACACCATAGAGGATGTGATCGAGCCTTTCCTCATCCAGCAGGGTTTTCTGAACCGGACCCCCCGCGGCAGGGTGGCGACCAGGGCAGCCTATCTTCACTTTGGGCGGATCGCTCCTGAAGGGCCTCAAGGGGCGCTATTCTAAGATGCAGCTCTTCTTCGATTTTCCGGCGAAACCCCAGTATACCTTTGCCAATTTCGTAATCTGCAGCGGGAACAGGACGGCACTTGAATTTGTCAAGAGGGTGCTTGCCCTGGATACGGGTGAAAACCTGCTTTATCTGCACGGAGCCACCGGCTCGGGCAAGACACACCTGCTTTCGGCCATCTGCTGTGACCTGGCCGGCTGCTCACCCGGCTTGGAACTCTCGGTTATACCGCTTGAGGCTTTAACAGAAGAGAACTGCCGGAGAGTGGTCGAGCAGGCGGGAGTGCAGACGCATCTGCTGCTCGACAATCTTCACCTGCTGGCTGACAGCGCTCTGTTGCGATCAGCCGTATGGCAGCTCTTCAACGACTTCTATGAAAGCGGCCGCAAGATCGTCGCCACGGCGACTCTCCCTCCCAAAGAGCTGAAATCACTCGATGAACATCTGCAATCCCGTTTCATGTGGGGTCTTGTTGCGAAGCTGGACATCTCGGACGATGAATCGAGGCGGATGATACTGGGCAAGCTGGCTGCAGACAGACAGATCATGCTTCCTTCAGAGGTTTCGGACTATCTTCTTGTCCATGTAAGAAGGGATATACCGTCTTTAGCTGCTGCCCTGGAGCAGCTGAAGCAACGCTCCTTTGCTGTCCAGAAGAAAATCTCACTCAAGCTGGCACGGGAGGTCCTGGGGTAGGGACAGTACCCGGCATCCTCAGTTCAGATCATCCCCTTGGTCCGCAACTCCCCCTTGAGCCAGGCATATGCCACCGGCGCCGCCACCAGGCCCGGCAGGCCGAAGAACGCTTCCATCACCACCATGGCACAGATCAGCTCCCAGGCGCTGGCATGCACTTCGCCGCCGACAATGCGGGCATTGGTAAAATATTCAAGCTTGTGGATCAGGATCAGGAATACGAGGGATGCTACGCCGGCCCCTGTCGAAACACCCAGACTGATCAGGACTATGGCGGTATTGGAGACCAGGTTCCCCACCACCGGCAGGAGCCCGGCCAGGAAGGTCAGTGGAATAAGTACCGTCAATAGCGGCAGGTGAATACCGAAGAGCGGCAGCAGTACAACCAGGAAGATGAAGGTGAGGACCGTATTCAGGGCGGAGATCTTTACCTGGGCAAAGACCACTTTGTCAAAAGCATCGGTCAGGGCCATGGTGCGGTCATGCAAGGCGGCCGGCAGAGGTGGCCATTCCTGGCCCCTGTCGAAGCGGTGCACGGCGGTCATGCCGCCGATCACCATGCCGAAGATGATATGGGCAAAGGTCTTCAGACCGGCCATGCCGGCTGACGAGATCCGTTGGCCGTTCTCCCGCAGCAGCGTGACGAACTCTTCCCGCAGCCCTTCGATAGTGTCCGGAATAACTGCTGCCAGGCTCTCCGGCAGATTGCGCTTCAGGTTGTCAAGGGTTTCGGCCAGGGCCGCGAGCAGTGCCGCCATCCCTTTATCGCCGTGGAGAAAGGTCCAGAGACCGGCTCCGGCGCCGATCATGCCGCCGATAACGATCAGGATGATGGCAGTCAGGGCGAGCTTGTGCGCAGCCCCGCCCCATCTGGCGGGCAGGCGGCGGGCCAGCTTGACGGTCAGGACGTGCACGGCCAGTCCGGCAAAGAGCGTCGGCAGGAGATGAAAGTGAATGACCAGCGGCGTGGCGATGATTGCCAGCAGATAGCTGGCGAAGACTGGAGTGACCATGTTACCCTCTAATGCATGAAAATAGTTTGTAGCTGTATAGTTATTTGTCTATGTTTGCCACAGTGAGCCGTGAAACACAAACAAGTTTGTCCTCTTCGTTATAAATCCTGATTTCCCATACTTGCGTACTGTTCCCGACATGGATCGGCTTCGTTATGCCAGTAACCCACCCGTCATGTACCGGACGTATGTGATTGGCATTTATTTCCAGCCCGACAATTTCTTTCAGCTCTCTGTTTACGCATAATCCTGCAGCGACACTGCCCAATGTCTCGGCTAAGGCAACCGAAGCCCCGCCATGGAGCAGTCCTGCCGGCTGCTTTGTTCTGCCATCGACCGGCATCCTGGCTTTCAGATAATCATCGCCGATCTCCAGAAACTCAATCCCGAGATGTTCATTCAAGGTGTTTTTTGATCGCTCTGTGAGCTGATCCAATGTTGTCAGGGTTTTCCACAGGGTCATTGTTCCTCCTCACTGACTTCTCGTTTCAGTTACGAATTTTAACCGCCCCGATTTGCGACCAGTCGTTGTGACCACCGGGAATTTCATGATATACCGCCTGGGGCAACGATCCGGCCAGAATCTTCGCATGGCGGACAGGTATCACCTGGTCGTCAACTGCCCCGAAAATCTCCACTTTGCCGGAATATCCCTTCAGCGTTTCGACATTGTCCCATCGGTCGAGCAGAAGAAGCCCGGCAGGAATCAGCGGAAAGTGATCACTTGCAACGCTTGCCAGATTGTCGAAAGGGACGACCAGGACGAGCTTGTCAGGCCGATGTTCCAGAGTTGCAAGAGCCGATGCGGGTCCACTTCCAATCGATTCACCTATGACGCAGACTGGAAGATCATGATATGTTTTTCTCAGCCAAAGGTACGCCTCTTCCGCAGCGGCATTGAATGAAGCTTTGCCGGGAGATCCCGGCCGGCTGCCGTACCCCGGATATTCAAGGAAAAAGACCGAATCGGAGTCGGAGAAGCATTGCAGTGCGTAGACGCGATCGGCCGCCTGACCGGCGTTGCCGTGCGTGAAGAGCCAGATATTCCGGGGCCTGGCCACTTTGCGTGAGTAGCCGACAAGACGGCCATCCAGGGTCCATGCGGCAAGACCGTTTGTTTCCGGTCGATGGCTCGGGTGGTAGAGCAATTTGCGCTGAAAGGCAAAAATGACAGCCAGAAGCGTTATTAAGATTGTCAGCAAGATTTTGAACATAAGGGTCATTTGTGGGAATATAAAGTCATAGCTGGTTTACTCCCCACTCCCGGATTTCGAAGCAAGAAGTTTCTTCCCCTGTTCAGTAAACTTCCACCAGGGAAGAGCCTCACCGCTTTCAAGAAAGTGCTTTACCGATATCAGGGTGTAGAGAACGCAAGGGTCGTGGCGGTGGCCCATGACCTCTGCCAGCGCTCGAAACGTGGCAAGCGGTTCGCGCCCGGCAAGTTGTCCGGGGCTCAGGATTCCGATGCGCCGGAGGTCGGCGGCAATAGATTTGCCGATGTTCGGCAAACCTTCCAATTGTGAGGGATGGGTTCGTTCATTCAGGGAAACAATGCGAGAGATATGAGCCATGCCGGATATTATGAGCTGCAATTTACAAAGTCAAGATAATAACTTCATTATGCCCTGTATTTTCAGCTGGTTACAGTGAGGTGACAGCAGTTGTCTGCGGCTGGAAGGCTCTGGTCGCAAGGGTACAGTGTGCAGTCGGTGAATTGTGCGACAGGGTGTTCAAAAGGAATTGACGGCAGTTAACCCATGACGTATTTTGGCAGCTGTAAAATTTGTTCTTGTTGCCGCAGGGGGCTGGATCATTTCATGAGATTTATTCATTTTCTTTCAATTTGCTTCCTCGCTTTTATCGTGCTCCTGCTGACCGGCTGCACCGGAGCACCAGATACTTCCACGATGAAAATTGCACATCATTACACTAACAAACAAGTTGTTTCCGGAACTGTTTATGGGAATGCATCCAGGATTGTAGAAGTCTCTGATGTCACAACGGGACTAAAACCTGCTTTCTTCTACGACTCCATCAACAAGTTCGCATTTGTGAATTACTCATCGGAAAAGCCTGACAAGGGCCATGAGTTCAGCGCTACGCTTTCTGATGGAAGCCACTTGTTCTCGTTCTGGAATGGGACCGAGTCTGCTATCGCTGATGTTATCGTTACTGAAGATATCTCATTCTCTGGCACAACGTATTCGCTGGCCGTCAGCCCACAGGAGCCTGCCGCCACTGTCAATATCAACCCGGTTACCGATCTGGCGTACCGGCTCTGGCAATATGATATTAAGATTCATCCCTATAGCGACTATCTGGATAAAGTTTTTCAATTTCTGACGAGCAAGTTTCCCGACCGCAACCTTCCCATTCAGGATGCGGTTAAGGACAATCCCGGCCCCGAGCTGTTACACCTGCTGGATGATATCTCTATCACGGTTTCGGATAATAACAGCCGGTTTACGCTCACCCGTAAGGCCACAGGTCAAACCATTTGCACCGGTTTGTTTCCGACCTTTCCTGTCTGCCAGTAGTCTCAACGGTTTCAGGGCGTTGCGTCTTGCCCGGCAGCCGACGATTGTTGGGCATCATCACACTGCGTCCTTGATGTAATTACAAGTGCTATCCCCCCAAGAATTCCTGCAGAACTTAGCAGCAGTCGAAGGGTGATCGTCTCCCCAAGGAAAACGACCCCTCCTACAGCCGCTATTACAGGAACGCTCAACTGTATGGTCGCTGCATTTGTTGCCTTCAATCCTGGCAGCGCAGCATACCAGACAGCATACCCCACCCCCGAAGCCAGACCGCCTGAAATCACCGCATACCAGATACCCGCCGCGTCCAGCGAGACATCGGCGACTCTGGTCACATACAGGAGTGCGGTGAAGGGCACTGCGCGCAGAAAATTACCGGCTGTAGCGGCCATTGGATTACCCGACCCTTTTCCTCGCAAGGAATAGATACCCCAGGCAACTCCGGCGGCCAACATTATAGCTGAGCTGGCCGGAGGAGGGGCCGACAACCCCGGCAGCAAAAGTGCGATCAAGCCGGCAAAAGCCGCAAAGAGCCCGACGACCTGAATCCCCCTCATGCTTTCTCCGCTAAACAGGCCATAGCCGATCATGGTTGCCTGTACGGCTCCGAAGAGAATCAAGGCGCCGACTGCGGCGGGTAGTTTCATATAGGCAAACGAAAAGCCGGCAGCATAGACAAACAATGCTAGAGCAGACAGCCAGCTTCCCGTCAAACCGGTTTGTCTGCCTCTTGCGCGCACAATCAACCAGAGCACAATCGCGCCGGAAATAATACGTATGGTCGTAAAGCTGCCCGCATCAATTCCGGTATTCTTGAGCGCTATTCGGCACAGCAGCGAGTTGGCCGCGAAGGCAATCATGGCAAGCATTACGAGTAGTATTATCCGTGCAGGTACCTTCATGCGGTGGAACCTTTTAATGCAGAAATATGCGAACTGAGTTCTCTGGTGAAGTGTTTTCTCATGGTCGAGATTTTTATAGCACAGATTTATTAAAACAATTATTCTTTTTGGAGCCGTGTCGTTGCCCTTTTTAAAGTTGACAAGCCGGGCTCATTTATTCCGCAACACCCCTTGTTGTCTCGCCTCCCGGCCTCATTCCTTATAAAATCCCAATAGGCAATATTTAGTAATTTGTTGCAAAAAATGGTATTATTTATTCAGGAAAAGAAAGAGGTTAATGAAGGCCCTTTGGGCCTGGAAGGGGAATTTTATGAACATCATCGAATGCACCATAAAAATGAGGAAAGAAGCGCAGGCAAACTTTGCGAATCTTTCGATGGCGGTTGTTGATAAGGATCTGAAGAGACTATTCTCGCTGCTGGCTGCGGCTGAAGACGAACATATCGACAAGCTGTGGGGAATCAATGAAGAGCTGAAAGCCGTTGCCGGAGTCGACACCAGGCTCAGCCCGAGCGTCTGCGTCTACAACCCGCAGGTAAATGCGCGCAACCTCCTCAAAGAGCTCCGGCATGATCCGGATGCCTACAGCCATGTGCTGAAAGAGGAAGAAGAGACCATCGAATTCTTCGACCGCCTGGCAGCCGAGGCTGACCGGGACAGTATCAGAAAAGTCTGTCTGGCCGCTGCAGAGAAGGAGCGGGAGCATTTGCACGTCATAGAAAACATCTATTCGTTTGTCGAAGACCCGCGCACCTATCTGGAATGGGGTGAATTCGGCACCAACAGGAGCCTGTAGGGTTTCGGAAGGAAAGGAGATGACTTTATGAACACCGGAAAATATCAACAGGTATGTTACCGGACCGAGCAACGCGATGAATTCGTACTCCTGCACAACCTGAAAAACGGCAAGGCAGGATACAGTTTCGGCTGCACTGCTGAAGGAGAGACGGTGCAGGTCAGGCTTACGGACGGCACTCTCGACTCTTGGAACCGCGACGAATGCACTGAAGTAAGCTCCAAATCATGGTAACAGAAAGGTGAAAACAGCTGGACAGATCGTCGGCAATATCGCTATATTTCGTGTCGTTGACGGTCGATAATTTCCAGCTTCACCGGAGAGGGCATGGGCTACAGAAATCTGCAGGAGTGTGTATCCGATCTGGAGCGTCATGGCCGCTTGAAGAGAATAGAGATTGAGATTGATCCCGATCTGGAGATGGGGTCCATCCAGCGGCGGGTCTACGAACAAGGGGGACCCGCTCTTCTTTTTACCAACCCGAAGGGGTGCCGCTTTCCCATGCTGGGTAACCTGTTCGGAACCCTGGAACGGACCCGCTTCATCTTCCGCGATACCCTGTCTGCCATAGAAAAGCTGGTCGCTCTCAAGGTGAATCCAGGCCAGGCTCTGAAAAACCCGCTCTCCTTTGCTCAGGCTCTTCCTGCGGCCCTTTCACTGCTCCCCAGGAATGTTTCCAGGGGGCCGATACTTGCCAACAAGACCACGCTCGACCTGCTCCCGCAGCTCAAATCCTGGCCGCTTGACGGCGGGGCCTTTATCACCCTGCCGCAGGTCTACTCTGAGAGCGCTTCTTCGCCCGGTTTCAGAAGTTCCAACCTCGGAATGTACCGGGTCCAGATATCGGGCAACTCTTATGAACCGGGCAGGGAAGCCGGGATTCACTACCAGATCCACCGCGGCATCGGTGTTCATCATGCCGAGGCAATTGCGAAGGGGGGGCCGTTTCGGGTGAACATTTTTGTCGGCGGCCCCCCCTCACTGACCGTTGCCGCGGTCATGCCGCTCCCTGAGGGGATGCCCGAGCTCTCCTTTGCCGGGCTTCTGGGCGGACATCGCCTGCCCATGATCTGCCGCAGCGGTCAGCTGCCGATCCCGGCTGAAGCCGATTTCTGCATCACCGGGACGATTGACCCGGCAAAGTTGCTGCCTGAAGGGCCGTTCGGCGACCATCTCGGCTATTACAGCCTTGCTCACGACTTTCCGGTACTCCGGGTTGAAGAGGTGTATCACCGGGACAACGCGATCTGGCCGTTTACCACCGTTGGCCGTCCGCCACAGGAGGATACCTCGTTCGGCGCCTTCATTCACGAGCTCACCGGCGAGCTGATCCCGACCGTGCTGCCGGGTGTGAAGGGGGTTCATGCGGTCGATGCGGCCGGTGTCCATCCTCTGTTGCTGGCGATAGGGAGCGAGAGGTATCTGCCGTACGCGGCGAATCGGGAGCCGATGGAACTACTGACTCAGGCAAATGCCATCCTGGGGCAGGGGCAGCTCTCGCTGGCCAAATATCTTTTCATAGCGGCCGGTAATGACAATCCGCCCGATATTCACGACATCGCAGCATTCCTCCGGTTCATGCTGGAGCGGGCCGATTTTTCACGCGATCTTCATTTCCAGACCTCGACCACCATGGATACCCTGGATTACTCAGGCAGCGCTCTCAACAGAGGCTCGAAAGTGGTGCTGGCTGCTGCGGGAGAGAGTAGAAGGAAGCTGGCAACAGCGCTTCCTGCGGGGCTCTCACTGCCGGAAGGGTTTGGCAACCCCCGCATCTGCCTGCCGGGCGTCCTGGCGCTCTCCGCCCCGGCTTGTACCTCAGCGAGGAGCAGTATGGACCTCCTCATCGATGATTTCTGCAGTTTTCTTGCTGAAAGGGGTGAAGGGCTCGAAGGATTTCCGCTTGTCGTGCTAGTCGATGATCCCGATTTTGTTTCAGCGAGCCTGAACAATTTCCTCTGGGTGACCTTCACCCGTTCCAACCCGGCATCGGACATCTACGGCATCGGTCAGTTTATCAGCTCCAGGCATTGGGGCTGCACGGGCTCTCTGGTCATAGATGCCCGTACCAAGCCGCACCACGCCCCTCCACTCGAAGAGGACCCTGTAGTGATGCGGCGGGTGGAGGCGTTGGCTGCCCCCGGAGGACCGCTGCATGGACTTTATTGACAACCCTTTTTTATAATTGCATAATCAACGCATAAATTCAGCCTGACTAAAACGAAAGACAGTCTTCTTTCTTCCGCCCCCAAAACTCAGAGTCATTTCCGCAGGAGCAGCATAAACCTTATGTCGTTTGTCCATCTTCACCTTCATTCCCAGTATTCGCTTCTTGACGGCGCCATAAGGCTTGAGGACCTTGTTAAAAAGGCCAAAGAGTTCAATATGCCGGCCGTGGCGGTTACTGATCACGGCTGCATGTTCGGCGCCATAGAGTTTTACACAAAATGCAAAGCCGAAGGGATCAAGCCGATTATCGGTGCGGAGCTCTATATTGCGCCCGGTTCGCGCAGCCAGAAAGACGGCGGTGGTGCTGACGGCGTTTCAAACTTCCATCTTCTTTTGCTCTGCATGAATCTGCAGGGGTACAAGAATCTCTCATATCTCACCTCGGCCGGGTTCAAGGAAGGGTTCTACTACAAGCCGCGTATCGACAAGGAAATTCTTGCCAAGCACAGCGAAGGGCTGATCGCCATGTCAGCCTGTTTGAAGGGGGAAGTGGCATGGCTTTGCGGGCGTAACAGAATGGAGGAGGCCGCTGCTGTTGCCAGGTGGTATGCAGATATTTTTCCTGATCGCTACTATCTGGAAATTCAGGAAAACACCCTTCCGGAGCAGGATATTGTCAACCAAAAGCTTGTCCAGCTCAGCTCCGAGCTGAATCTGCCCCTGGTGGCCACCAATGACTGCCATTACCTGAACAAAGAGGATGCCAAGGCACATGAGGTGCTGCTCTGCATTCAGACCGGCAAGACGATGAACGATCCGAACCGGATGCAGTTCTCGGCCAATGAATTCTACGTCAAGTCGCCGGACGAGATGCGCGCCGCCTTCCACTACGCGCCCCAGGCGCTGGCAAATACCTTGGCAATTGCGGAACAGTGCAATGTCGAGCTTGATTTCAATACCTATCACTTCCCGAAGATCGATCATGCTGAGGGGATGACTCTTGACGGTATGCTGGAAGACGAGGCAATCAAGGGGCTTGAGGCCCGATTTGCCGCAATCAGGAAGAAGAAGCCCGGTTTTACGGGGGAGGATGAACAGCTCTATCGCAAGCGGCTGACTCTGGAACTTGACTGTATCAAGCAGATGGGCTTTCCCGGCTACTTCCTGATTGTGGCCGACTTCATCAACTGGGCGAAGAACCAGGGGATACCGGTAGGCCCCGGCAGGGGCTCTGCCGCCGGGTCGCTCGTTGCCTATGCAATCAGGATCACTGATATAGACCCGATTCCCTACAACCTGCTGTTCGAACGGTTCCTCAATCCTGAGCGTATCTCCATGCCTGATATTGACGTCGATTTCTGCACGGACAGGCGTGATGAGGTTATCCAGTACGTAACCGAGAAGTATGGCCGTGACAAGGTCTGCCAGATCATCACCTTTGGTACCATGGCGGCGCGGGGGGTCATCCGTGACGTTGGCCGGGCGCTGGACATGACCTACGGCGATGTTGACCGGATAGCCAAGCTGATTCCCGAGGTCCTGGGGATCACACTCAAAAAGGCACTGGAGCAAGAACCGAAACTGAAGGAACTGATCAATGCCGATCAGAAGGTAATGGATCTTATTGAAATTGCCCTCTGTCTCGAAGGACTGGCCCGCCACGCCTCTACCCATGCCGCCGGGGTGGTGGTGGCTCCGGATATGCTGGAAGAGTTTTGCCCGGTTTACAAGGACCAGAAGACCGGTCTGATCAATACCCAGTATTCGATGAAGTATGTGGAAAAGATCGGCCTGGTGAAGTTCGATTTTCTCGGGCTCAAGAACCTGACGGTCATAGATAATGCCGTCAAGCTGATCCGTGTCGGCAAGGATCCTGAATTTGACATAGCACTGCTTGCCGATGACGATGCCCTCAGCTATCAACTGATTTCGGAGGGGAATACCACCGGCGTCTTCCAGCTGGAGAGCAGTGGCATGCGCGAGATGCTTCGCGACCTGAAACCATCCTGTTTCGAGGACGTCATTGCCGCCGTTGCCCTTTACCGCCCGGGTCCGCTCAATTCCGGCATGGTGAAGGACTTCATCGAGCGCAAGCATGGCCGGAAAAAGGTGGTTTACGACCTTCCCGAACTGGAGCCGATTCTCAAGGATACTTACGGCGTCATCGTCTACCAGGAGCAGGTCATGCAGATTGCCCGCACCCTGGCAGGCTACTCCCTCGGCGGCGCCGATCTGCTGCGCCGCGCCATGGGGAAGAAGGACGCTTCGGTCATGGCCAAGGAGAAGATACCGTTCCTTGCCGGTGCCAAGGAGCAGGGGATCGATCTGAAGAAAGCCGAGGCGATCTTCGACCTGATGGCGATGTTTGCCGAGTACGGTTTCAACAAGTCCCACTCGGCCGCCTATGCCCTCATCGCCTACCAGACGGCGTATCTCAAGGCGCACTATCCGGTCGAGTTCATGGCGGCGCTGCTGACCGAGGACATGGGGAATACCGACAAGGTGGTCAAGAATATCAACGACTGCCGTGAAATGGGGATTGACCTGCTACCGCCGGACATCAACGAATCCGACTTTTCGTTCCGGGTCATCGGCAAATCGATCCGCTTCGGTCTGGGTGCGATCAAAAACGTTGGGGAGTCCGCCATTATCGCCATTCTGGAAGCCCGGAAAGAGGAGCGATTCTCCGATATCTTCAACTTCTGCGAACGGGTCGATCTGCGCAAGGTCAACAAGAGGGTGATCGAGTCGCTGATCAAAAGCGGCGCCTTCGACTCGACCGGTGCCAGCAGGGCAGCTCTTTTTACGGTCATGGAGGAGGCGGCAAACCTCGGGCAGCGGATTCAGGACGAGCGCGACAGCGCCCAGGTGTCACTGTTCGGCACCGCTGAGATCGTCAAGAATAACGGCAACGGTCACAGGAGCCTTCCCGACATCAGGGAGTGGGATGAAAAGCTGCGCCTGAACTTTGAAAAAGAGTGTCTCGGGTTCTATATCACAGGGCATCCTCTCGGCCGCTATCAGGCCGAAATGAAACGCTTCTCCTCGCTTGACACCTCACTTCTTCCGGAGCTTTCCGACAAGGCCGAAGTCAGGCTCTGCGGCGTTGTTGCCGCCTTGAAGGAGTACATCACCAAGAAGGGCGAACGGATGGGGTTCGTCACCATAGAGGACCTGGTCGGCAGCGTAGAGGTGGTCGTCCTGCCGAACATCTACCAGGACGTTGTAGAATTTCTGAAGAGCGATGAACCTCTACTGGTTGCCGGAAGTTTTGAAAAAGGGGAAAAGTCCAACAAGATTCTTGCTTCTTCGATCCAGCCGCTCAGGGCGATCAGCGAGCGCGAGACTACGACGGTGAGTGTCACCCTGAACAGGGGGGATATCGATGCCACCAGGCTCGAAAGCCTCAAGGAGATCATGACCCGCTACCATGGCAGCTGCCAGTCCAGGCTGCTGATCGTTCTGCCCAACCTCTGCACGGCAGTAGTCAGACTCCCCAGGGAGTGTCATGTGACGCCGACCGAGGGATTATCAGTGGAAGTTGAGGGGCTGTTAGGCTATAATGCCGTCACTTTTGAGTAGGGGTAATGCTATTAACCTGGAAAAGGCTGTTAACTCACACAAAGGCACATAGGTAGTAGGGGCGTATGGCATGCGCCCTGGTGGCAATGGCAACAGAGCAGGTTATGGCAACAAGGGCGCAAGCATTGCGCCCCTACGAAACAGACGTTATTTGCACCTGATCTGATGATGTGTCTTCGTGTGATAAATATTGTTTTTGAGATTAAATATAAGGAGAAATAAGTATATGGCTGCTCAGGTATATATGGAGTTTGAAAAACCGCTGATGGAGCTGGAAAAAAAGATCGAGGAGCTTGCCGTCCTTTCCGAGAAGATGGATCTCTCGGCCGAGATTGCCAAGCTGGAAAAGAAAGCCGACAAGATGCGCGGCGAGATCTTCAGCAATCTCTCCCGCTGGCAGACTGCCCAGATTGCCCGCCACATCAACCGGCCGTTCACCATGGACTATCTGAACCTGATCTTTACCGAATTCACGGAACTTCATGGCGACAGGCTGTTCGGAGACGACCATGCCATTGTCGGCGGGCTTGCCAGGCTGGATGGCGAGCCGGTCATGGTTATCGGCCATCAGAAGGGTAGGGACACCAAGGAGAAGGTTTACCGGAACTTCGGCATGCCGAACCCTGAGGGGTACCGGAAAGCGCTGCGTCTCATGAAGATGGCGGAACAGTTCAAGCTGCCGGTCATCACCTTTGTCGATACTCCGGGGGCATATCCCGGCATTGGCGCTGAAGAGCGCGGCCAGGCCGAAGCGATTGCCAGAAACCTGCGTGAGATGGCCGGCCTGACCGTGCCGATCATCGTCGTGATAACCGGTGAAGGCGGCTCCGGCGGTGCGCTGGCCATTGCCGTCGGTGACCGGATCATCATGCTGGAAAACTCCGTCTATGCGGTCATTTCGCCCGAAGGGTGCGCCGCCATTCTCTGGTCCGACGGGACAAAAGGGGCACAGGCAGCAGAAGCGCTCAAGCTGACTGCCAAGGACATCAAGGCGCTTGAAGTCATCGACGAGATCATCAAGGAGCCGCTCGGCGGAGCACACCGGGATCACGAAGCCATGGCAAAGACCCTGCAGGAAGCTCTGGTCCGTAACCTGAAGGAGCTGAAGAAGATTCCGGAAGGGAGCCTGGTCGAGGAGCGTTACCAGAAATTCCGCAAGATGTCGCGGTTTATCGAGTAGGGCAGGGTGATATCATGAAATCGAAAAAGGCGACCAATCGGTCGCCTTTTTTGCGTTCGCATCATCCGTTACGGGTTGCGAATGGTCTACTTAGACGTTTTCGGCAACTGCTTCCTGCGTTGTGTCAGGTCAATTATCTGGCCGTTTTCCCAGATGTAGCACGGGGTCTTGGTCTTGCGGGCAAGGGCGTGGGCTGCCTTGGCAGCGCGCTTCAAGGCAGCGTCAATACCGGCAAATTCGGCGTTCATAGGCACTTTCGGTTTTCTGTTCATCAGTTTTCTCCCTGCTCTATAACATGCGGCATATTACCAGAATTGTCATACAACGTCCAGGCATCCGCGATATGTTTATAAATCTCGTAGAAATTCTTCAAGCCTGCCGCGAAGCGTCTACGGATATCGGTTTCCGGTACATTGTGGCCACCTTGCGTCACCCGAACCGCCACTCGCGTTACTGCCATATCCGCTGACGGCAGGCTCAGAAATACCAGTACAACATGGTAGCCACAAGCACGACATTCCCGCAAGAGTTTTACATACGTCCGTCCGCTCAAGGTTGTTTCGAAGGCAAAACTCTTTCTTTGCCGGACCTTTTCGTGGATCTCTTCCAGCATCAGACGACCGGCCCGAAACGCAACCTCCTCAGGCTTGAACGGTGAAATCCCGGCGGCGATCAGATCAGCGTTGATGAAGTCCGGGCAATTTGCCTCGTGGGGAAGGAACTCACGGGCAAAGGTGGTTTTCCCGGCGCCGTTCGGTCCGGCGATGATGACGATTTTGGGGGTGATGGTCATAAAATAGACTCACTTTGTACTGCGGGTAACATTGCTAGGTTAAGTAGTCAGCTCTACCAACAGGGCATCAAGCTTGGCTGGCTCTTGCAGGATCGACAACGTCAGATTTCGGATAATACTGTTTGCTTCAAGTGGATTTTCGTCTGCAATCCTTAGCTGTAGTTCTTGTAGCTCTGACGCGATGGCAATAGTCGTTGTTTGGATTTTGCCCCTGATGATTTGTCCTCGAAGCGTATTTTTATAAGCACGCGATTGCGACTTGAATTCTGACGTCCATCGTTGGGAGAGTTTCACCAGCCCATCTAGTTTTTGTACTCGTTGAGCATGTGCGGAAGATGTTGGTGTAACAACAACTCTTTGCATGGTCCGATGGGTTGGGATAAGGCAACCGTGAGCTGGTCGAAACACCGGGTGAAACCAGTCATCAAAAGCGTTCCCAGCGCTTTGCCAAACCGGTTTTTCACCTTTATTGGCACGGCTGTTACAATCATGACAAATGGGGATTAGATTGTGAGCCGCCGTAGAAAGGCCCGGAAAGTGCTTCTTGGCAATCCAGTGGTCAACTTCAGGCTGGCCGATGGGACCATCGCATAATACGCAGGATCTATCGCCATGTGCTTGCTTGAAGGCTGCTACAAAGGCTCCACGGTTAACTCCGCCTGCTGCAACCGGATTGCCATTCTGATCAAATGGGAGGCCTTCCCCTAGGCCCTTACTATAAAACTGTGTCAACAGGTCTTTCACTGAATTCCAGGCATGAGGAATGCTACAAGCCGGTTTTTGGGGCCAGGCTGGGGGGGGATTTTGAAACTGGTTCGCAGTGTTATTACTTGAGTTGAGCCAAGAAACAATGAGGGCTTTATCCGCAACCGGCAAACCAGCAATTGACACCGCCCGCGAAAGCAATGTTACTCGTTCATACTCCTTGTTAAGGAATTCAATCAGCCAATCCCCAACGATTGGGCTCGCATTGAGAGCTCGCAGATTAGCCTCGGTAACATCGGCTGGGACCCGTGCAGGTTCACATAGCCAGAGAACAAGACGGGTCTGCAAGGCATGACAGGCATCAAGCGCCGGTTGGCAAACGAGAGTAATCGGCCTAAGCATTGCGGTTTCTCTCGTTCAGCAGTGTTCGCAGTTCGGTACGATAAAAACCGGGGCCGACTTTTGAGATAAGATCTTCCAGTTCCTCCGGTGTCATTGACGACCAGTCGTGACTTTCCAGCCACTCCTGTGCTCGTTTACCCACGCAGTCTGGTGTGTTAAATACGCGCATCATGATTTCGCCGGGGTCTGCTCCGAAGGTTGGAGATGCAAGCTCCACTCTTCTTGATCCACCATCCTGCTTTTCCAACAGGACAATTTCGTCTTGAAACACATCCGAGAGCACGATGGCAGAATGCGTCGAAATAAGCACGTCATTGGCAGTCATGCCGATGGCGTTGTCGATTATATCGACAATTTCCCGTTTCCATTTGTCGTTAAAGTGGGTTTCCGGTTCGTCGAGTAACAGCAGGGCATCCTGCTGGCCTTGCATCAGGTAGAACAGCGCCATCCGCCCCAGCACCATTTGCTCGCCATCGGAAAGCTCTTCATAGCGCAACACGCCAATATCTTGCTCAGATTGCTCCGCATCAGTTTCTGGCACCGGTTGGCTGCGCAGGCGCAACAGTAGATCGTCAAATAAACCTGCCTGTTTCAACTCCAGTAAACGCGTAAACAACTCAAAGCTCGTAAAATCAGCTCCGCCCAGCAATGTCCAGAGTGCCTCGCCTTGGGTAGTGCAAGTGGTAATTGTATTGCTAACAGTACGGAGGGTAAGATCCTGAGCGCTAAAGGCGCCTCTCAGATCAAACAAAAGGGTTCGTCGTGTTTCCAAAGGATGGGGCTCAGCAATGACTTCGCCCGCGCACAGCCACCAGTCATGGGCAGTTTCGCATATCTTGCGGCTCCAATCTTTTATTTGCAGATGGCTGCGAAATCTCACCGACACCAGATGGTGCCAACTGCCGCGCTCAAGGAGTTCTTGCAGAGCAGGATCTTGCTCGACTTCATCTTTCAGCACATGATGCAGGGCAACTGCCAGCAGTGCGCATTTGAGTAAGGTGGCATCGACTAGAATGGGGCGCCGGTAAGTCGATTCAGGCTTAGCATAAACACGACTGGAACTTTCAGGCTCCTCGTTGAAAGTACCACCGTCAATGGAGGCACGCGCTTCATCGGCTTCGGTCCAACCGGCTGGCCGCTCTTCATTGGCAAATTCTTCCGCATCAGTCAATAAGCCTCGCGCATCCTGATTGCGGCTCCAGACCGAGCGCCAAGGGCGCAGATCGCCAGTGGTGTAGGCCAGCACCGCCGCAGGGAGTGCCATGAGCGGTGGCGTGCTGTCACGTAATGGCCAATTTCCGGGTTCGATCAGGGGAGTAAATCCCGGCACGGCGGGCATGCCTTTCAGGGTAAGGTGTTCGAGGCAGGTCGCAAATACCTCCTGGCCGTTCTGGTCATTAAATGCAAAACGCTCGTGAACCCATAGGCTGGCCTTGCTCCTCGTGCCGGGGCAGTGCAGCAGGAGTGTGCGGTGATTATTTGAACTACGCTCCCCTAGTTCATATATCAGGCTGACCGGGAACGGCGGCACCCGCAAGTCGTTCAGAGCCAGAAACACTTCGGCCACGGCCCGGAGCAGGTTTGATTTGCCGCTGCCGTTGACTCCCACTACAAAGCGAATGGCACAATCGTGCGCCAGCGGTGAACCACTGGCAAAGCAGACCTTGACATCCGATAGGGGAGGATAGTTCTGGAGATGCAGATAGCGTAGCCGCATTACACCGCCTCCAGTTCGACCTGATTGGCCGATACCCCAAGTCGGAGCGCGATATCATCAGCCAGTTCATCAATGGTATTGTAGTGCTTGCCTTGGTCCACAAGGTCTGTTCGATCTTTACCGTTCTCATCATCCAGCGCTGCCACCTGGAACATGCCGCCCGCACCGGCATGCTCTGATGTTTCATAGTCCGGTAGCACCGTGAAGTAATACATCGTCTCGTGCGCTGTTAGTACCTTGCGCAACTGCGCCACGTCGTTAAGTCGCGTGTACTCCTCAGAACGCAAGGGACGGAAGGCTTTGAGATATTCCCGTTCGCCCGTTTCCAGGTTCTGTTTAGGCAAAGTTACTTTCGCAATCAAACCCAGTGCAGCCAGTTGGCTGAGGGTACGACGGATGCGATTGTTCAGGGCTGGTCCGAAGGCCTGCAGTCGCTCCGATACGGCATCGTCATCGCAAAATTTGGCAAAAACCTCCGGGTCTTCAGATAGTAACGGCTGTTCGGGGTAGCCTGAAAATGCCGCCAGCACTTGGCGTTGAAATTCGCTGAGTTCACCGTAGAGCCAATGTCGGGCGGGGTGTTCTGACTCTGCAACATGCGTCGAAATTGGTTTGGATTCAGGAGTAGGCTTCGTGAGTTTTGCACCACGTTCGCGAAGGAGAGCATCGCGAGCGAAAGCAGCAGTAGTGATTTGATGGTAATTGTGCTCGCGCCATTTTGCAGTCAATTCACCAGTGAACGCCGAAACAATAATATCTCTCAACAATTCCTTACGGCGATTCGCTTGGGCAGTAACAACCTGACTTAGGACTCGTATTTCGTGCACAAACTGTGAAAACTCAAATTGTAAAGCCTCTGGCGGCTTTGGCATACGCAGGGTGCGTAGAGTGTCAAGGTTGATATTCATTTGCGCAGACTTAGGGGCACGGTGTTCAAAATATTCTTGATAGAAACGTAAGCAATAAAGAACGAACTCGTTACTGATTCCTTCGTTTGGAGTGAACCCGACAACGCTGTCGGGAAAACAAGCGTCAAATTCCAAAATTGCAGCTTTAGCAATATTTGCTGCAATGGTGATGCAAAGAGTCCCCTTTGGCCAAAGTCTACTTTGCTCAAGCCCAGCTTCAGAATAGGTCGACTTGTAGCTCGTGATCCAATCCCCTGCATTTGATACGTCACCTGTCTGAATGAACGGATATGACCCGCCAAATAAATGACTTGCGTCGCGAGGGCGATGTTTTGATATGCCCCGCTCCAAAGCTCCAAATGAATGAAAAGCTGCTGTGTCAAACCCATTCGGGTTCTCAGCAGGATGACCAAACATCTCAGCGAATCTCTGTTTGGCGAGTTCGTCAATTAACTTTCCAGCCGTTTTCGCCAAGGCATCAACCCTCTCCGCTTGTCGTAGCACATCAACGATGCGCTGCTGTTCGGGCAATGTGGGAAGGGGGAAATTGAATGAGGCAAGACTGTTGCTCTCAATGCCAGCTTGGCTTACCCAACGTTTCGCACGCGTCTTGGTGAACCCCTTGGACCAAAGCAACTGCAGGTAACCAGCAAGGTATTCAGGGCCTACTAAATCACGGTTTACTCTTAAACGAGTCATGTGATTGGAAAAAACATATTCGCCTTCTTGATCGAAGACGGCAGTTTTCCCCACCCACTCCTCGCTGTTAGTATTGTTGAAAACAACATCACCCAAAGTTAACGAATAACGCCCAAGCTCTTTCGCACTGGCTGAGATATGCTTGATGCCTTCAAGGGTGATTTTCCCTTCCGGCGTCACGTTGTGCGTGCGGATTTGAGGGGTCGTGCCATCAGTTTCTTCACCTGGCTTTTGCGCAAAGCCCGGTTGCAGATCATCGACAACAATTCGAACCGTTGCTTCTGTCCAGGATTCTGGCAATCTCACTCTCGCCCCTCCACCATCGCCAGTAACTTGTCCAGCCCGCTGATGATCTGCTGCTCGGTAGCTTGCAACTCACCAATCAACTGCGCCACGCTCTTGTCGCTCTTGAGCTGGGTAAAATCAAAAGGTTTGTATTGGCCAGCAGAGAGATTCCACTCGCGGCCTTCGATACAGTCAGGGTCCAGCAGACTGTCCTTAAGATTACCCTTTTCATCGTACAACCCACCTTGAATCATGTCCTTTACATAGGCAGGGCGGACCAGACCATCAGCATCGTGCGAGCCAACGAGTTGGCCATCTTCAGTCGTCCATTCATCATTGCGTGCCCAGGCTCGTACCGGCACCACCCAGTGCTTGGCAGCTTTCAGTTCGCTGGTTTGATCGACAAGCAGACTGCGCAGGGTAACATCGAAGCCATCGAGTTTGGCAACTTCACGGGCAATCTCTGCCAGCTTGTCGGTAACGTTATGTTGCGTCAGAGCTTTGGGTGATTTACCCCCGCGGAGAATAGCGAGCATATAGTGATTTTCTTGAGCCTTAGCCAGAGCTTCTTTCAGCAACTCCTTCCACATCGGCAGTGCATATGAATCCTCTTTCTCAAAAAATTTCTCTACCTCACGCGCTGCCTTCTTGAATTCCGCCTCAACACTCTTCGCTGCTTTTCTCCAGACATCAAGTAGTTCCTCATCCGTTATTTTCTTTGCCAGACGCTTGGCGAGTGTGGCTTCCCAGACCTTCTGCTCTGGCGCAACAAAAGTCTGGATTGCCAGTTCAAGCAGAGCACCGCCGGCTTCTACGCGAACTTTCTGCTCGGCTTCTTTCGGAACAGCAGGGAGTTCGGGAAAGAGATCATGCACGCCCCACACGTGACCATCCCACATGCTGGTGTCGGGCAGAGAGGTGAATGCTTCACCTGCTGGAGTAAGTTTGTCGGCAGTATCCCGCAGCACGGCCTGGCGCCAGCGTTGGAGACGATAGCTGGGTTGTAACAAGGTATTCTTGAGAAGCTCTGCCCCTCCGAGTCCCTGCGCCATCCAGACTTTGAATTTCTCCAGCGCATCCCAAAGGTCGTTGCGCTGGCCAGGGCGCGGAGCCCGCTTGGCATCAAGTGTGAACCCGTCTTCTTCAACTTCGTAGAACCAGATATGCTCGGTGCGCGGCACGGTGCTATTGTTAAAGGTCTGTTTGTGCTCGCGACCGGTTTCCTTACGGAAAATGAGTATGGAGGTCTTGACCCCGGTGTAGGGCTGGAACACACCGCCGGGCAAGGAGATCACCCCCTCGACCACATGCTCTGTCAACAGTTCACGACGTAGACGCACATGGGCATCTGTATTGCCGAAGAGTACCCCTTCGGGGATGATGACCGCGCAACGTCCCCCAACACGCAACAAATCGAGCATCAGCCAGAGAAAGAGCAGCTCGCTCTTGTTGGTGATAGCCTCATCCTTCTTTTTGCCAGCGCCACCGATGCGGGGGAAGAGCACCGAATCCGGTTCCAGGTCGCCACTATCTACAGTGCCGGTAAAAGGTGGATTGGCCAGGACGAAATCGTAGGATTCTGATTCCAGCAGTTGGGGTAATTGCGGTTTCCCGTCGCGTTTACTGAGTGAATCGCCCTGGAGCAAGTGAGGGTCGGACACGTCGTGGAGAATCAGGTTCATCCAGCCAATGCGGGCCATGGTGCGGTCATTGTCGAGGCCGACGAAGTTAGCACCGTGATGAATGGCGGCGTATTGCGCCGGAGTTGCCGCAGCGCCATCAGTACGGTGAGGGGTGCCGTCCCATTCCAGAACTAGATTGTCCTGTGCCGAGTATTTCCGCATCAGGTACTGCTGAGAGCTGAACAGAAAGCCGCCGGTACCGGCGGCGGGGTCAATGATCCGTTGGCCGGGTTCCGGGTCCAGCAGTTCAACCATGAAGCGAATCAGATGACGGGGGGTGCGGAACTGGCCATTCTTGCCCGCGGTTGCTACTTCGCCGAGCAGATATTCAAAGGTGTCGCCCATAATATCTTGGGCGGCAGACCCTTCGCCGACGCGGGCAAAGAGTTGATCGATGGCATCAATGGCATCTGACAAAACCTTGCCTTTGCTGGGATCGAGCTGAAAGTAGGCATCCGCCATGCGATTATTAAGGCTGGCCAGCTCGCTGATTTCATCTTCAGCAGGCTTGAAATGCTTATCCAGCTCCCGTAGCCAGGGGAATACGACGTTAATCAGATGGCCGGGATTGGTTTTCTCCTGGCGAATATAGCTCCACTTGCAGGTTTCATAGTCTGTGTAAATGGATGGGATACCACGCTGCTGGCGTTTGAGATCGATGTCCTCCAGCCGCTTGAGAAACAGCAGGTAGGTGATCTGTTCCACCGCCACCAATGGATTGGTGAGCCCTGCGGCCCAGAAACGGTTCCAGAGTTCGTCGACTTTTTTCTTGATGAGTGGAGCTAGCATTTAGTTAATCCTTATGGAGTTAGGCAACTTCTTCTAAAAGATGGTTGGTAAGATCGATGAGTTCCTCAATGTCTTGAGGCTGGAAAAGCACTTCTACGCGACCAACTCGTGAGAGTGGTGGCTCACTGAGCGATGTCCGTGTGATGCGGCCATGACGCAGCACAGCGGCCTTTACGGCTCGCAAAAAGTTAAGTTGGTTAGCTCGCAAGTAACCATGTGCAGTAATGAAAACATCAAAAGCCGTATTGATACGATCTTCACGGTTGGGTAACTTGGCGTCATCACAAAGAATATGGCGCAGAAAATCCGCCAGAGAGGCAACAGGAGCTTCAAAGACTGTGCGCAGGAGCTCTTCGGTAACAAACAGATCTGCCTGGTTCAGCGTCTGGCTTATGCGTTCCAATTCATCATCGGTCAGATTTTCGCCTAGCTTAAGCTTGGCGAGTTCAGGGAGCTGGTCGGCAAGACGGCGTACCAACGCCTCTACCTGTTCCCGATAAGTCTCGGCAAAAGCCCCTTCACCAGTAGGCCCATAGATGATCCAACGGCGGGAGGTGATGGCATCGGGGAGATTCAACTCAACCATGGTGCTGGCCTTGGCGACGCGATAGCGCATGAGCGGGGCAAAAGTCTCCTGCAACATACTCAGTCGCTGCCGGTCCAGATGTGCCCAGAATCCGAGAGACAGAACCCAGGCACGCTCTTTGGCTACCTTCTTCACTTCCGGGATGGCGTCGGCAAGGGCAGCAACAGCTTCTATTACCCGTTCCGACAGTTTAACCACCTCATCGTTTTGCTGCTTCAGCCAGGCAAGAGAGACCCGCTCGCAGAGTACCCGGAATTGCAGCTCCGCCAGGGGCCAATCCCAGACATGACGCATGAGCGGGGCAATGGTGGCGTTCAGGTGCTTGAGCGCCTGCTCGTCCGGCTCCGGCCACTGACTCAACAGTGCCTGCACCTCATCCAGATGGGGGCGGACGTTGACGCTCTCCATGGGCAGGGCGGCAATCATTGTCTGCAAGGCAGCAATGGTCTGTGTGGTGTCTTCATCCCGCCCCCGCTCAATAAGCCAGCGTTCCAGCCGTTGGCGGAAGAGCCGCACCGGCAGCGGCTCGGTGGCATGTTCCGGTTCTCCGTCGGGGTTGAGCTTGAAGTAGTTGAAGTTGTTCCAGGTATCGATGATGAGGAAATCCTGTTTTGCCTCGTGGGTGCGGGGATCGCGGTACAAGCGGGTGCCACGGCCGATCATCTGCCAGAACTTGACCCGGCTGAAAACCGGCTTGGCAAAGATCAGGTTCTGAATGGCCGGCACGTCAATACCGGTATCGAGCATATCAACGGAGATGGCGACGCGGGGCATGTCCCGGAATTTGAAGTCGTCCAGCAGGGCGTCGGCCCGCTCCATGTGGCTGTCGATGATCTCGGCCAGACCCTTGCGCTGATGCTCCGGATAGAGGCGGTTGAAACTCTCGTAAAGGCGCAGGGCGTGGGCATGGCTCACGGCAAAGATGATGGTTTTGTGAGGGAGCCCCAGAACGTCCTTCCGTCCCCGCTCCATGAACTCCCGCACAATGGTGTCGTTGGTGCCGGTATTGGTGACGGTCCGCTCAATGTCGGTCCCCTCAAAGGTCAGCTCTTCAAGATCAATCCCCTGATCTGCCACCATCTGCTGCAGTGGTTCAGGCAGCCGGTCCCCCTGGATACCGGAGACCTGGAAACGGGTTTGGGCTTCCAATACCTTGTAGTTGACCAGGTTGCCGTCTTTGACTGCCTCGTCATAACCGTAGTGGAAAGTGGGGATGTCTTCATCACAGCCGAAGAGGGAAAAGGTGTTGTGGTCGATGAAGTCGGTGGGGGTAGCGGTCAGGCCCAGCTGCAGGGCGTCGAAATGGTCAAAAATGGCTTTATAGCGGCGGTAGATGGTGCGGTGACTCTCATCGGCAACAATCAGGTCGTAATAACCGGGTGACAGCTTGCCGAAGACCTGCATCATGCTCGGATAGGTGGCAAATTGGATGCGGGCGCCGGAAGTCTCGCCACCCTCAATGCGTGCCAGACTCTCGTTGGGAACATGGTGCTTGAAGGCAGACATTGCCTGCCTCACCAGTTCCCGCCGGTCGGCCAGAAACAGCACCCGTTGGACCCGCTTGGCACGCAGAAGCAGGTCAATCAGGGCAATGGTGGTGCGGGTCTTGCCGGTGCCGGTAGCCATGACCAGCAGAAACCTGCGCCGGGCCAGCTCAATGGCCTCCGTGACCCGTCGTACCGCTTCGGCCTGATAGTCACGGTCGATGGTGTCGTTTTTGATCTCCACCGTGTGCAGCGGTTGGGCGTAGCGCCTCTGGTGGCTTAACCTTTCCAGGTCATCAAGGCTCAGGAATCCGCTGATTTCGCGTGGCGCGTAGTTGTCACGATCCCAGAACAGGATCTGCTTGCCGTTAGCAAGGAAGATGAATGGATCATAGCCGAACTGCTTTTTCAGTTCGTCGGCATACTCGGCAGCCTGTCGTTTCCCGGCAATGGCATCCCGGCCGGTTCGCTTTGCCTCCACAATGGCAATCGGCTTGCCATCCCTGCCAAGAAGCGCATAGTCGGCAAAACCGTGCTGTCCCTTCCACTTCGGATCGTCTTCGGCAACGCGAACAAGAAACTCCTCAATCACGGAGCGCGACTTGACACCCCACCCGGCACGGGCAAGTTGCTGATCGATCAATTCCTGGCGGGTTTCTTTTTCGGTTCCGATTGCCACGATGTCACCTTGTAAATATTGACGTGCATTTGAAAAAGAATTAGCTCTCTTTTATCAGAAATTCCGGGGGCTGACCACGAAAAAGCCAGCCGTTTCTGCACCGGCAAGAACAACCTGTTGTAATTGCGGCTGCAGCTTGTGTTAACGGACTGATCGGGACCACAAACAGAAAAGGCGGCCCCAACCGGGACCGCCTTTTGATTTTCCATTATCCGTTCAGCTTACATCTTGTGGCACTTGATGCAGTCTTCGGTTTTGAAGGCATCCTTGCCGTTGTGGCAGGCGCCGCAGGATTTACCACCCTTGTCCATGTCGCCCATCTTGGCCTTGAGCGCACCGGCCTTGAAGGGGAAGATCTTGGTGTGGCAGTCGGCGCATTTGTACATGCCGAGGTGGAACTCATGGCTGAAGTTTGCGTCCCCTCCCTCGGTCTTGAAGAGAATGTTGCCCGGCTTGTACCCCTTGTGGCACTTGTCGCACTCGCCGGCAACGGTGAAGGCGTCCTTGCCGTTATGGCAGGTGCCGCATGATTTGCCCTTCTCCATGCTGGCCATGGTCGCCTTGGTGGAGCCGGCCTTGTACTGGAACACTTTGGTGTGACAATCGGGGCACTTGAACATTCCGATATGGACCTGGTGGCTGAATACCGCGTCTGTTACACCCTTCAGCTTGAAGGTGATCTCGCGGGGCTTCATTCCTTTATGGCAGTTGCCGCAGTTGCCGGCGACCGTGAACGCCATCTTGCCGTTATGGCAGGCGCCGCAGGTCTTGCCCTTTTCCATCTGCGCCATGGAGACATTCTTGTCCTTGCCGGTGATGATCTTGCCATCATGGCAGTTTCTGCAGGAAAGCCCCGCCTTGGAAACGTGCGCATCATGGCTGAAAGCGACTTCCGTAGCACCTTTCACTTTGAAGGTTACGGTTCTTGGTTTCCCTTTGTGGCACTTGGTGCAGAACTTCTCGTCCTTGATGCTGAAAGCCTTGACACCGGTGTGGCAGGCGCCGCAGGATTTGGTCGCCTCCATCTCCGCCATGGTGAACTTCTTTTTCTGCCTGAGGTTGAAAATGGCATTATGGCAGATCTTGCAGTTGTTCTTGTATTTCTCGAGGTGCAAGTCGTGGCTGAAGATTACCGGCTCGGCATTTTTGAACGTGAACGGTATATCCTTGGTCTCTTTTGCCGCCGAAATGACCGGGATCATGGTCAAAATGACCAGCAGTATCAGAAAACGACTTGATTTCATATATTGCTCCTAAAATGTTGGAATAGATTAAGGGGGGAAGTCGTGATAATATACACATCCACCCATGGGGCGTCAATCTTAATTCCCATATCATCAGCCACCTTTGTTAGCGATTGCGACACCTTGCAACCTGTGCTATACAACTCTCTGAAACTGTTCAGGAGAGATTTCAAATGCATCAGATAGACCGGATAATCAGCAATGCGCTTGATGAGGATATCCATACCGGAGATATAACCACCCAGTCCCTTCAGCTTGCTTCGCGCCGGGTTTCAGGCGTTCTCAAGGCCAAGGAGGGTATGGTCGTCTGCGGCCTGCAGGTTGCGGAGCGTGTCTTTCGGACCCTTGATACCGAGCTGGTTTTCTCTTCGGAATTCAGTGACGGTGCCGAGGCAGCAAGCGGAACGATCCTGGCTGCTTTCACCGGTGATGCCGCCCTGCTCCTGCAAGGGGAGAGGGTTGCCCTCAACCTGATGCAGAGGATGTCAGGCGTGGCGACGCTTACCTCGCAGTATGTCCATGCGGTCCAGGGGACAAAGGCCAGGATCGTCGATACCCGGAAAACGACACCGGGTCTGCGCGTTCTCGAGAAGTATGCCGTACGCATCGGGGGCGGGATAAACCATCGGACCGGACTGTATGATGGAGTTCTGATCAAGGAGAACCATATCGCGGCTGCCGGCGGAATCATGGAGGCAGTGAAGCGCGCACGGAGCTACATCCCCCACACCCTGAAAATAGAGATTGAGACGGAGTCTCTTGGGGATGTGAGGGAGGCCCTTTCCGCAGGGGCGGATATCATCATGCTCGACAATATGGATCTTGCGACCATGGAAGAGGCAGTAAGGATTATTGCCGGACGGGCGATTGTAGAGGCTTCAGGCGGTGTGAACCTATTCACTGTCAGGGCTATTGCCGAAACCGGAGTCGACATTATCTCTGTGGGCGCACTCACCCATTCGGCGCCGGCCATGGATATCTCGATGCTGCTGGAGGGTGCGTGACCCGTTCCCGGACAGGAGGGGAGCACTTTCCCGGCGGAACAGGCGAGCAGATACTCTCGCTTCTTCGCCAGCAAAAAGAGGCGCATTTATCCGGAGAGGAGATCAGCCATCTCCTCAATATCTCCAGAAGTGCCGTCTGGAAGCAGATAAAGGTCCTGCGGGCAGCCGGATACATGATCTCTGCCGAGCCCTCAAAGGGGTACAGTCTGGACGCCATCCCCGACACCCTTAACCCTTCCGAGATCCGGACCGGTATGAAGAGCCTGCTGATCGGAAGAAAGATACATTCTGACGCGGAAACAGTCTCGACCAATCTGTCTGCATTCAGGCTGGCCGAAGATGGAGCCGAGGAGGGTACGACCCTGATCGCCGACTTCCAGTCAGGCGGAAAAGGGCGGCTGGGGAGGATCTGGGCATCGCCGCAGGGGGTCAATCTTTACTGCTCGGTGATCCTGAGACCTGATATCAAGCCGGTCGCCGCACCCCAGCTTACCTTTCTTTCGGCCGTTGCGGTAGCAAGGACGATCGAACGCCTTACAGATCTGAAACCGCGGATCAAGTGGCCTAACGATATCCTTGTCAGCGGAAAAAAAATCGCCGGGCTGCTGAACGAGATGAGTGCCGAAACCGACAAGGTGAACTTTGTCATCCTCGGGATTGGCGTGAACATCAATATGCGGGCCGAACAGTTTCCAGACGGTCTTCGCCACCCGGCGACGTCGCTTTTCATTGAAACCGGAAAAACAATCAACCGTACCGCCTTCGCCAGGGTCCTGCTTGAAGAGCTGGACGATCTTTACCGGGAATTTGTCAGGGAAGGCTACGCTCCGGTCAGGAAAGAGTGGCTGGAGAAGAGCAGGCTTGAAGGTGTTGTCGTCACGGTTACGGATAGCGGTTCGTCAAGGAGTGGCAGGGTCAAGGGGATAGACGAGTACGGAGCCCTGATCCTGGAAAACGGCGAGCAGATTCTCTCCGGAGATGTAGTCATAGCTTGAGGAGGCTGGATTGCTGCTGGTAATCGATGTGGGGAACAGTAACATAGTGCTCGGCATTTACGATGGAGAGCGTCTTCTGAAGGATTGGCGCATCTCCACCGAGAAGTCCAGAACGACCGACGAGTACGGGGTTCTGATCAATGATCTTTTCAGGCTCTCCGGTATTTCGTTCGAGAGCGTGAAAGGTATCATCATCTCCTCGGTCGTACCCACCCTTACCGGAGTTCTGGAGAATCTTTCCCTGCAGTATTTCGGCTTTAAGCCCTATACTGTCGGTCCCGGGATAAAGACCGGTATGCCGATCCATTACGACAACCCGAGAGAAGTAGGTGCAGACCGTATTGTCAATGCTGTGGCCGGGTACGAGAAGTACCGGTCCGCGCTGGTCATTGTCGATTTCGGGACGGCGACCACTTTTGACTATGTGAACAAGAAGGGTGAATACTGCGGCGGTGCGATTGCGCCGGGATTGATGATCTCGATGGAGGCGCTGTTCCAGAAAGCGAGCAAGCTGCCGAGGGTCGAAATAGTCAAGCCCCCTCATATTGTCGCCAAAAATACCGTCAACTCGATGCAGGCCGGGATCTACTACGGCTACATCGGGCTGGTCGACGAGATCGTCACCAGGATGAAAGCGGAATGCCGTGAAAAGCCTATGGTCATTGCCACCGGAGGACTTGCCGGGCTGATCGCACCCGAATCGCGGACCATAGAAAAGATAGAGGAGTTTCTGACACTGGACGGGCTGAGGATCCTGTATGCTCGAAACTGTGAAGGCTGATAAAGCGTGAATGAGCAGGTATCGCTGAAGCATCTTACTTTTATGGGAGGTAACATGGGAAAGTACGACACTGCAAAGATCCGTAATCTTGGTATCATCGCTCACGGAGGCGCCGGAAAGACCTCACTCTCTGAAGCCATCCTCTTTGATACAGGGATGATCGACAGGCTGGGACGAGTCGATGATGGCTCTTCCACGATGGATTTCGAACCAGAAGAGATCAAGCGCAGGATTTCAATCACATCGTCCCTTGATCACTGCGAGTGGCAGGGCCATTCGATCCATATGGTAGACACCCCCGGCTACGGGGACTTCATTGCAGACACCCGTGCCTGCATGAGAACGCTCGACTGTGCAGTGGTGATCCTTTCCGCCATATCGGGTGTCAAGGTCCAGACAGAAGAGGTCTGGTCATGGGCAAACGAATTCGAGATCCCGCGCATCGCATTCGTAAACAAGCTTGACAGGGAGAGGGCGAATTTCTTCCGTGCCATCGATGATATGGAGAAAGCACTCAAGGCAAGAGGGGTGGCAATCCAGATCCCGCTCGGGCTTGAGGATAATTTCGAAGGGGTCATTGACCTCATAAAGATGAAGGCCTACCGCTACAAGAAGGACACCTCGGGCAGCTTTGCCGAAATCGAAATTCCGGCCGAGTATCTTGATGAGGCTAAAAGGCTCCGTGAGCAGATGGTCGAGACAGTTGCGGAGGCCTATGATGCGCTGACAGAGAAATATCTTGAAGCCGGCGATCTGTCCGAAGAGGAGATTCTGGACGGTCTGCGGGTCGGGACTATCAGGAATACCTTCACTGCAGTGCTCTGCGGCTCTGCAACTGCAAATATCGGGGTAAAGCAGCTTCTTGACGCTATCTGCGCCTATCTCCCTTCGCCGCTGGACCGTACCAAGGCAGTAGGCACCAACCCGAAAACCCAGGCGCTTGAAGAGCGATCTCCGGTTGAGACTGAGCCGTTCTCCGCTTTGGTGTTCAAGACGACTTCCGATCCCTATACCGGCAAGATCTCGATTTTCCGGGTCTACTCCGGAGTTCTGAACTCCGACTCCACGATCTTCAATGCGAGCAAAGGGATCGAGGAGCGTATCGGCCAGATCTACGAGCTCGAAGGGAAGAAGCAGAAGCCGATCAAACAGGCTGTGGCCGGCGACATTGTTGCGGTGGCAAAGCTGAAGGAGACGGTTACCGGAGATACCATCTGCGATCCGTCCAAGCCGGTCATTTACGAGCCTGCTCCCCTGCTCAAACCGGTGATATCCTATGCTATCGAGCCGAAGACCAAGAATGACGAGGACAAGATCCACAGTGCCCTCCACAAGATGATAGAGGAGGAGCCGACCCTGGAATCCCACCGGGATGAGCAGACAAAAGAGTTCATCATCTCCGGTATGGGGCAGGTTCATCTTGACGTCATCGTCGAGAAACTGAAGCGGAAATTCAATGTCGAGGTTCTGCTCAAGACCCCCAAAATTCCTTATCTTGAGACGATTCGCGGCAGCGTCAAGGTCCAGGGAAAGTACAAGAAGCAGTCAGGCGGACGCGGACAGTATGGCGACTGCTGGATAGAGATGTCTCCCATGCCTCGCGGCGAAGGGTATCTCTTTGAAGACAAGATCGTCGGCGGTGTTATCCCGCGCCAGTACATACCAGCCGTCGACAAGGGTATACAGGAGGCTTCCCAGGAGGGATTCCTGGCCGGATTCCCGGTAATAGATTTCAAGGTCGCACTTTATGACGGCTCGTTCCATACCGTTGATTCATCCGAGATGGCATTCAAGATCGCGGGATCAATGGCTTTCAAGAAGGCGATGGAGTCGTGCAAGCCGGTTCTGCTGGAACCGATCATGAATGTAAAGATCACGGTTCCTGACGAGAACATGGGCGATGTCATCGGCGACATAAACTCCCGTCGAGGCAAGGTCGTCGGGGTGGAACCGAAGGCGAACTCCCAGATCATCCGGACGGTTGTCCCGATGTCCGAAGTCCTGGCATACTCGAACGACCTCCGTTCCATGACGAGCGACCGCGGTCTGTTCAATATGGAGTTTTCGCATTATGAGGAGGTTCCTTCTCATCTGATGCAGAAGGTGATAGCCGAGATTACTGCAGCAAAGGGTTGATGGTTTAATCCATTTATTTTAATTTTATAAATCCAAAAGGAGAAACCAACGTGAGTCTCTTCAACAGGAAGCAGGAATCTGATTTTGATGGGCAGCAGAAGGATAACCCGGGGAAGAGCAAGGTATCTCTGCTCATACTGCTCGTGCTTGTGGGAGGGTTCGGGTACATCTACTTTTTCACAAGCCTGATCGTGCCTCATGAGGGACCGCCGCCTCCACCACCGGCAACAGTTCCGGAGGTGAAGAAGAGTATGCCGCCCAAGCCGGGAGATCAACCGGCAGTCCCTGCTCCGGCAGCAGCGGATGCAACCAGGGCCGGGACTGCAAAGCCCGCTGCCCCTGCTCCTGTTGCAGCTCCTGCACCGAAGCCGGCTGCCGCACCGGCAGCTCCGGTGGCTGCTCCGGCTAAACCTGCTCCGGCTCAGCCCCAGGCAGCTGCCAAGCCGGCACCAACAGCGCCAGCGCCAGCTCCGGCTCCGGCTCAGCCCCAGGCGGCTGTTAAACCGGTACCTGCACCGCCTGCTCCGGCTCCTGTCAAGAAGGAAGCTGTGCCGGCTGTGAAAAAAGAAGAGCCCAAGACAGTCAAGGCAGCGTCGCCTGCTGTTGAGAAACCGGCAGCAAAGAAAAAGGCCGTGACCTACACCATTGCTGTCGGGGATTTCCCTGCAGGAGAAGAGGCTGCAGCAGCCGAGGCCAAACTGGCTAAACTGAAGATCAAGCCGGTCAGAAAGCAGGCGTTGAAGAAGAGCAGGAGGATGACCAGGCTCTTTTTAGGGGCATATACCGATTATGATGAGTACACCACGGCCCTTGAAAAGTTGAAGCAGGCAGCCAAGGGCGCGTTTGCTGTCGAGAAGAACGGCAAATACAGTATATATGCAGCCT
Source organism: Geobacteraceae bacterium (assembly GCA_041500085.1). GTDB lineage: Bacteria > Desulfobacterota > Desulfuromonadia > Geobacterales > DSM-12255 > VEOV01. The sequence goes on along the minus strand of JBGQLM010000006.1, from coordinate 11,389 downwards.
CTTTCTCATCTGCAGCCGGTGCGGAAAAGGAGAAAAAACTGCTTCAGGCAAAAGGTGTATCCGTTCAGCTTCAGCAGGTTGTTCTTCCGCTTTCGTCTGTGAAGATAACTGCAGGGCATTTTGCCACAAAGAGTGATGCCGACAATGCCGCTGCAAGGCTTAAAGCTGAAGGGATTGCCGTCAAAGTCATTCCGGCCGGGAAATAAGCCAGGAGTGTCTGAAAAAGTAAGCATAAAGCTCCCTGTGCATCTCGCCTGCCTGGTCAGGCCGGATGCTCCTGCAGAAGATAAGATGAAGGCCATTAGCGGTGGAGTTGCTGCGTCTCCAATAGAACGCGCGACCCTGCTCTTTTTCCTCTGTTATGATAAGGATCAGGAGATCAAGTCTGCTGCACTATCTGCCATGAGAGCTCTGCCTCAGGCTGCAGTAAATGATCTGTACGCTTCTCCTGCAATCCACCCGCGGATGCTCCAACTGCTGCAGAAGCTTTATCCGGTAGCAATTCCGGCAGAGACGGCAGAGGATGATTCTATCGAGAGTGGAGAAGAGCTGGAAGAAGAGTCGGAAGAAGATGCAACGCCTTCTGGTGAGGAGGAAAAAGAGGAAGAGGAAGAGGCGTACCGGAGCAAGTACCAGCTGGCCCAGACTATGGGGGTCGGCCAAAAGATCAAGATGGCTCTGACCGGAGACAAGGAGTGGCGATCTCTCCTGATAAAGGACTCGAACAAGCTGGTGAATGGTGCGGTGGTAAAGAATCCCCGTATCACAGAACCGGAGATTCTCACCATTTCAAAATCTGTAATCCAGAATGACGAGATAATTCGCATCATCTGTCATAACAAGGAGTGGGTAAAGAACATCGAGATCAGGAAGGCGCTGGTTTTGAACCACAAGACCCCTCTTCCGGTAGCGCTGAGATTCATGGGCTTTCTCAGTGAAAAGGACCTTGCCGGCATGGCGAAGAGCAAGAACATATCGAGCGTGCTGGCGAATCAGGCGCGGCGTATGCTGTCGAGCAAAAAGAAGAGTTAGGAGATAGTTGATGGCGCTGGTCAATGATGTAAAGAAGGAGATCAATGCGAAAATAGTCTATATCGGTCCCAAGGGGGCGGGTAAGTCTACTGCGCTGCGGAGTATTTACAGCCGTCTGAACCCGGAAAGCCGGAGCGATCTGAAAAGTATGGCGGTCGGAGGGCATCATATGCTCTTCTTCGATTTTTCTTACCCGCTGCCGTTTGTGAAAGACGGGTACTCGGTACGCTTCCATCTGTATACCATCCAGGCCGAAGGGGAGACGCCCCTGCCCTGGAGGATGCTCCTTAAAGGAGTAGACGGAGTTGTGATCCTTGCAGATTCGTCTCAGGGGATGACCTATGCAAACCTCGAAAGTTGTGCACTTCTTGTTGACGCACTCGCGCATTACGGAGTGAATAGCAGCGATATTCCTATCTCCCTGCAGTGCAACAAAAAGGATGTGAAAGGTGCCCTGTCTCCCGACGAGATAAAGGGAGAGCTTTTCCCTGAGGCAGAGAGCACTCCGTTCCCCGTCTCCGCGCTTACCGGAGAGGGACTTCTGGAGGGTTTGAACAGTACAGTGAATGACGTTTTGCGGAATCTGGGACAGGAGGGGAAGGTTTCGCTGCTCGAAAAAGAGTCGCTTATCCGTAGTGAGGATGCTGCTGAAGATCCTGAAGACTCTTTTCTGCACTGTTCCGGGGATAGCCCGGGTTTTGCAGTAGAGGTGGCAGGAGAGCCGGTGGTGCTTGACAGATCAACGGTTGAGATTCCGCTCAGGCTTACGGGCGGGGCTTGCGGCAAGAGCGCCGAATTCAAGGTTACCGTGTCTATAGGGATCTGACAGATGGAATTGTGTATCGATAGCCTGGTGTTCTACAAACTTTTGCTGGCAGCTTTCCTGGGTGCGGTGATCGGCCTGGAGCGGGAGATCCACGGCCGCCCGGCCGGTTTCCGAACGCACCTGCTCGTTTCGCTCGGCTCCTGCCTTTTCGTGATCACTTCAATTCGTTTCTACACCTTTTTCGGCAATTTCAGCGGCTCGGTCCCTGTAGGGGTCGATCCGGGAAGAGTCGCCGCGCAGGTGGTGACCGGCATAGGCTTTCTGGGGGCAGGAGCGATAATCAGGGAGAAATTCTCGGTCCGGGGGCTTACAACTGCTGCCTGCCTCTGGATTGCCTCTGCCATAGGTCTGGCCTGCGGCGTCGGGCTTTTCGGTATTTCGATGCTGGTTACGGTGATCTCTCTTATCAGCCTTCTGCTGCTGAAAAGGATCGAGGCGATACTCAAAAGAGACGCCTATGTATATATCCGGATCTGGTGCGAGGATCGCCCTGAGCAGATGCAGCTGATCAAGACCCGGCTTGAGAGTTGCAACCTTCATCTTCTTCATACGACTATAGAGAAGAATATTGCGACTTCCGAACTCCACGTTGTTTATCAGGTCAAATACAATTCGAAGGACCTTTCAATAGACCCGGTTGATGCCGTCTCCTCGATCCCGGGGATGAAGCGTGTGGCAATAGGGGGGGAGTAGATGAAAAGCCTCAAGGTGGTTACTTGAAGGAGCGTGCCGACAGGCTTCTCGTTGATCGCGGCCTCGTGGTTTCAAGGGAGCGTGCCAAAGCCCTGATCATGGCCGGCGAGGTGGTGGCCGGCGATCACAAGGTCGACAAACCCGGACAGCTTATCGATACCGGACTTGAATTAAGGATAAAGGGTGATATCCCTTTTGTAAGCAGAGGCGGGCTCAAGCTTCAGAAAGCCCTCGATTTTTTTGCAATAAATGTCGACGGTGCTGTTGCCCTCGATGTCGGAGCTTCGACCGGCGGGTTTACGGACTGCCTTCTGCAAAGAGGTGCCAAACGGGTATTTGCAGTTGATGTGGGCTACGGGCAGCTTGCCTGGAAGCTACGCCAGGATCCGCGGGTACTTTGTCTGGAAAAGACCAACATCCGTTATCTCGAACCTGAGCTGTTGCCGGAAACGCCTGATATCGCGGTCATAGATGCCTCTTTTATCTCGCTTGACAAGGTTCTGCCGAACACGGTTCGTCTGGTCGGTAGTTTCGCTACACTTGTCGCCCTTATCAAACCCCAGTTCGAAGTCGGCAAGGGTGAGGTCGGGAAGGGTGGCGTCGTGAGAGACCCTGAGAAGCATTCCGCTGTCATAGATTCAGTCTGCTCTCTTGCCGAGAGTTTGAATCTGCAGGTCGTGGGGGTCACTGAATCACCGCTCCTCGGCCCGAAAGGGAATAAAGAATTTCTGGTCTGCCTGAAAAAACTGGAATAGCTTGTGAGGTGTGAAGATGAATTGTCTTTTCTGCAAAATAATCGCCGGTGAAATTCCGTCCAAGATGGTCTATCAGGACCAGAAGCTGATAGCAATAGAGGATGTCAACCCTGCCGCACCGCTGCATCTGCTGCTGCTACCGAGAAAACATATTGCCAATGTGCTTGATCTCTTGCCGGAAGATGATCTGTTGATCGGGCATCTGTTCAGGGTCGCTTCGGCGCTTGCAAAAGAGCGGGGCTATGATGAAAGCGGCTTCAGGATAGTGACAAATACAAATGCTGATGCCGGGCAGTCCGTGCTTCATATTCATTTTCATCTGCTGGCGGGAAGAAACATGCAGTGGCCTCCGGGCTAAAACGGAAAGATCAAGTGGAGGTGGTTTTATGCGTTTTATCATATTAGCGCTGGTGGTGCTGGCAATCCCTGCTGTCTGTTCTGCCGAGATCTACAAATGGGTCGATGAAAAGGGCCATACCGGTTATGCAGATGATCTGGGAAAAGTTCCGAAGAAGTATCGGGACAATGCTGCTGCTACGGATAAACAGGAGCAGCCGGTCGAGATAATCGATAAAGGCGAGGTCGACAAGTCGCCTAAGAAAGGCGGCGAAGCCAAGGATGATGCGTCCGGTGACAAGGGAAAGAGCAAAGACAAGGATAAGGCCAAGCAGCTCTTCGACGGCAAGAGTGGTGAGGATTGGAAGCGGAATCTTGCCCGTTTGAAGTATGAAGTCAAGTCTCTTGAGGAACAGTCGGCAGGGATAAAGGAGCGGATGGCCGATGCCGGCAAAATCAGCCGCGGCGAATATCTGACCCTCCAGAGTACGCAGCGTGACCTTGAAGTAAGGATAGAAAAGGCGCAGAAGAAGCTGGACGCCTTGAATGCTGCTGCCGATAAGGCGGAGGTCCCGGCAGAGTTTCGCTGAGGAACAGGAATCGATAAACATGAATGAAGGCAGGTTAGTAGACATAATATAGGAGGATGGTTATGAAATGCCTGAGATTGTTTCTCGTAACTCTTGTTTTCCTTCTCACTACTGCTGCAACTTCTTCTGCATTCGTTAACGGCGACATAAATCATGACGATAGAGTCACGCTGGATGACGGGTTGCTGGCGATGCGCTATGTTGCAGGGACGACAGTTTGTTATGGCAACGGAATTCTTCCCGGTGATCACCTATATCCATGTTATGATATTGAATTTTCCTGCAGGGCTATTGAGCAAGAATTCATCCACCAGGACGTCTCAACTTTTCCTCCTTGTCTCTTTGGTGCATCTTTAATATTGCAACGAGCTACAGGACACATTTAGTCCTAAATGGCAATAGGGCATGGAAAAAGCGGATAACATCTGATAAAGGCGGATGAAACCTTCGCCACGGGTTTCAACCCAAGCAGTTGGTTTAAATTATGCTGTAAATCCGCAGTTATCCAGATTTTTTCCGCTTCTTCCGTGTTCCAAATGCTTTTTCAGGCTAATTGGCTTGAAGTATTTGATCTCTTATGAAAAACTTGAAAAAACCACCTGCAACCGGTGGTTTTTTATTTCAAAAATGATTGACGTTCAGGTAAGCAGTTTGCTAACTTGTGTCAAATAAATATCATTGTCTCTAGCTGGTAAATTCCAGGAAAAAAGAATGCCAAAAATAGAAATCGATGAACTCCGCTGCAAGGGGTGCGGCCTCTGTACGATCGCCTGTCCCGGCAAGCTGGTCACTATGAGCGATACCCCCAACAGCCAGGGCTACACCGTGGCCCGGTTTACCGGAGCGGGAAAGTGCACCGGCTGTGCCCTCTGCGCCGAGATGTGCCCGGATGTGGCCATCACGGTCTTCAAGGAGCAGAAGTCATGAGCTGCAGACAGTTCGTCAAGGGGAACGAGGCGGTTGCCATGGCAGCCATCGAAGCCGGCGTGCGCTGCTATTTTGGCTACCCCATTACCCCCCAGAGTGACATTCCGGAGTACCTTGCCCGCGAACTCCCCGGGACCGGCGGCACGTTCATCCAGGCGGAGAGCGAGATAGCAGCCATCAACATGGTGCTTGGCGCGTCGGCCACGGGTGTGCGGGCGATGACCTCATCTTCCGGACCGGGCATCTCCCTCAAGCAGGAGGGGATCTCCTACATGGCCGGCTCCGAGCTGCCCGGGGTGATCGTTGACATCATGCGCCAGGGGCCCGGACTCGGCGGGATCGACGCCTCCCAGGCCGACTACTGGCAGGCAACGCGGGGCGGCGGTCACGGCGGCTATCGTATCATTGTCCTGGCGCCCGGTTCGGTGCAGGAGATGTACGACCTGACCATGCTGGCTTTCGACCTGTCCGACCTTTACCGGATTCCGGCCATGGTGCTTGCTGATTCGGTGCTGGGGCAGATGAAGGAGTCCATCACCCCCAACCCCCGTCCCGGCTGTACACTGCCGTCCAAAGAGTGGGCCGTGCGCGGCTGGGCCGACGGCACCGAGCAGAACGTGGTTAAATCCCTCAAGCTCGGCGACGGCGAGATGGAGAAGTTTCACTGGGAAATGCACGCCCGCTACCAGCTGCTGGCCGACAAGGAGAGCCGCTGGGAGGAGTTCCGGACCGACGACGCCCGCCTGATCGTCACGGCCTTCGGTTCCACGGCACGCATCTCCAGAACTGCAGTCGAGATGGCGCGCGAGGCCGGGATGCAGGTCGGCCTGCTGCGGCCGATAACCCTGTTCCCGTTCCCGAAACAGGCCTATGTCGATCTGTCCCGGCGCTGCAAGCTGTTCCTGGACATCGAACTCAGCACCGGCCAGATGATTGATGACGTGCGGCTGTCTGTGGAGCGGGATACTGAGGTAGCTTTCTATGGTCGTCCGCCGGGAGCCGGTTCCCTGCCGACCCCGGAAGAGATTTTCGAGCAGATCAGGAAGGTGTACCCATGACGCAGGTTTTCGGCAGATCGCTAAGTTTGAAGGATGTGCAGACTCATTTCTGCCCCGGCTGCCATCACGGTTCAATTCATCGCCTGGTTGCCGACGCCCTTGACGAGTTCGCCATTCGCGAGCAGACCATCGGCTGCGCTTCGGTCGGCTGCTCCGTGTTTCTCTACAGCTATTTCAACATCGACGTGGTGGAGTCTCCGCATGGCCGGGCTCCTGCGGTTGCCACCGGCGTGAAACGCGCCCGTCCCGACCGTATCGTCTTCACCTATCAGGGCGACGGTGATCTCGCAGCCATCGGCACGTCGGAAATTATTCACGCCGCCAACCGGGGCGAAGATATCACAGTCATTTTCGTCAACAATACCACCTACGGCATGACCGGCGGCCAGATGGCCCCTACCACCCTGCCGGGGCAGAAAACCTCCACCTCCCCCTATGGCCGTGACATCAAGAACGACGGGGCACCGTTCAAGATGGCCGAGCTGCTTTCCAGTCTGGATGGCGTGGCCTTTTCCGCCCGGGTGGCGGTCAACAGCCCGAAAAACGTTCTTAGCGCCAAGAAGCTGATCAAGACCGCCTTCCGCTACCAGGTGGAAGGGCGGGGGTTCTCGTTCATCGAAGCGCTGGCAGCCTGCCCCACCAACTGGGGGATGAAGCCGCTGGCAGCCAACGAGCGGGTCGGCAGTGAAATGGTCCCCTATTTCCCCCTCGGTGTTTACAAAAACACCGACAACCTTTAGGAGGCTGACGGGATGCGCCATGACGTCTTTATCGCGGGCTACGGCGGGCAGGGGGTTCTCCTTGCCGGCAACCTGCTTTCCTATGCAGCCATCTTTGAGGGGCGGAATGTCTCCTTTTTTCCGTCCTACGGTGTGGAAAAGCGCGGCGGTGCGGCCATGTGCACGGTAATCATCGCCGACGGCGAAACCGGTTCTCCGGTGGTGGGGCATCCCTCTGTGGCCATCATACTCAATCAGTTGTCCTTCGACAAATATGCCGGCAAAGTCAAACCGGGCGGATTCTGTATCGTCAACTCCAGCCTGGTCGAGGCCGGCGAATCCGCCTTGCCGGGAGTTACGCTGATCCGTATACCGATGAACCAGATTGCTGTAGAGCTCGGTGATGCACGCATGGTCAACATGGTGGCCTGCGGCGCCTACGTGGCAGCCAGCGGCGCCCTTGCGCTCCCTTCGCTTTGTGAGGCGCTGAAGAAGTCCCTGCCGGAGCGCAATCACAAGTTCATCCCGGCGAACATCAAGGCGATCGAGGCTGGCGCCGAAAGGGTCAGAGAGCATTTGGCAGGGTAATGGCGGTTTTCCCCATTGACACCGTTTTGTAAAAAAGGTATAAAAGCAATTCATTTGTTGTTTCGGCGCCGTCGCCAAGTGGTAAGGCAAAGCTCTGCAAAAGCTTTATTCAGCGGTTCAAATCCGCTCGGCGCCTCCAATAAACAAGGGGTCAGCTCTTAAAAGAGCTGGCCCCTTGTGCTTTTCGCTGAACCTCTCGTGGAACCTCTTTTTTTTGAGGACCTGTGACATTCCAGTACACTGCTCGCGCAAGTCCAAGTGCCCAGGGCTGTACGAGTATTGTTTCCCTCGTTGTTATCGCCAGCATAATGTTCCTGCCGAATATTTGAATAAAATAAAAAAATTATTGACATTTACTTAAAATAATATATTTAATCAAATCATTAAATTGTTTAATTAATCAGTTTTGCTTTTAATGAGACATGTTAAGGGGGGATGACGGAGTCCATTTTCTATCGGCTAATGCGATTGTAAATGGGCTTTTTTCGTTTCTGAAGCAACAAAAAGCACCGAAAGGGCAAACCCATGGGCAACCTGGGGGCGCAAAGCCACCGATCCGCTTCAAGGCGGACAGCGGGGTTGTCGAAGTGGTCAAAGATAAGGCCTGCCATTTCGATGGCAGGCCTTTTTGTTTTTCGTATCAAAATTGATTTGCCGCCATATAAATAGAACGCCGTATATAGAATTATTATCATTTAATGGTTAGTTAACGTTCGGGAGGCGTGAATTGGTTGCCAGGATCGGTGCCCATTCAAGTTTGAAAGGCTGCACTGGTCAGCTATAAAGGCTGACACTGCGGCTTTTCGTTTATGAGACTAACAAGTCATTCATATTGCCTCATACTCCTTCCCGACATCACATCTGAGAAAGTATTTCATACAGGCAGGTACCCCAATGAGATCATTGATATGCACGCTCGTTTTGACAGCGACAATCACCTTTGCCGGACTCTTTTCCCAGGCTGCTGCTGACGATACCGTTCAACCTGTCCTGACCCGGTTCAATTTCGACATAGTCGGTCCGGGCTTGACCGCTGATCCTCCTTACCAAGCGGTTCCCAAGGGGATAACCAGTCGGGTGAACACCGGCTTCAGCGCCGGAGAGTTTGATGTCGCTGCCATCATAGCCCAGCTTCCTAAGGATTATACCGTCCGGGCCGAACTTTCCGGCCCAGCCTTTCAATCTCCACTGCCGCTGGTCACCCTCCCTGGCAAACCTTTTGATCTGCCGTCCCTCCCCATTCTGGGGAGATACACCCTGAGCGGCATCCGTCTTTGTAATGGTACCGGAACCCCTCTCATAGGGGCGGTTCCCCAGGCCGTAGCCATAGAATCGATCTCCGACCCGCTTGTAACCAGCGTCACTACCCGCCAGCTTACCGTGCAGGAACTGCAGGAGCGGGGAGTCACCTTCGATAAATCAAACTTCACCGCCTATGAGTTTACCGCCGGGATTGCCACCGCTAGCGGTCAGATACCGATCACGCTGCCGGTGATCATCCCCACCAGCCAGATAGTGCAAGAGACCCCGGATCTTCAGGGCGCAGCGCCAATCTCTCTGCCACAGCCGCAGACCTACACCATCCCTCCGAATGTGCCTGAAACAGCCGTACCACCCAACCTCGAAGTCCATCCGATCATGATGGAAGTGCAAGAGAAGGACAAGGTGGATAAACTGGTCATCCCTCCCATCCCAGGGATAGTCGTAATCCCCGGCAACATCGGTTTTCTGCACCAGTACTTCAGCGCCCTGGCTCTCGTAACCAACGGTGCGCCCCTGCAATCGGGCCTCTCCATTCGCGACGTCAGAACTTCAGTCAGCTTTCCGGCAGGCGAAGACCTGATAGCTGGCAGCGATGCCGAGCCTGGTGACGACCCCTTGCGAATGGCAAAAGGGGCAAGCGGCTACTTCTCCCGGACCATGCCGGTCATGAACGCCGGAGCAGACGGCAAGGTCGGCACCGTTGACGATGTTGGCGTCATGCAGCCGGGTGAATCCGGGCAGGCCGATTTCACCATCGAAGGCTTGAAAGAGGGCACCCACAAGGTAGACTTCGACATTATTGCCACCCTTGACGGCCTCCCCATCGGTCCCGTTACTCTCAAAGGGAAAGCCAGCGGCGCAATACTTGTCAGGAATCCCGACTTTGCTATAACCCTCGGGCACCCGGCCACGGTGAGGGCAGGGGAACTGTACGACCTGTTCATAACCGTAACCAACACCGGCAAGAGCGTAGCTAACGTGGTAAGCGTCGGACTCGATCCGCGGGCTCTCTCCGGAGCGGCCTTTGTTGACGGCGAAGCCAACAGCAAATCGATCGACACCATCCTGCCCGGATCCGCCGCCACGGTAAAATTTCGTCTCAAATCCCAGCGCACCGGCAAAGTCACCGCCACCGCCTTCGAATCCCCTGATGTTAAAGGCCGCTTCATCCTCAGGGCAGGGGTAGGTGAGAACGGCATACCGCTCTCACCGGACAGCCTCATACTCCCCTACACCGGCACACTGCCGTCTGACCTGGTCACCTCAGTTGTCGGACTTCTCGGCCAGGCCTGGAGCGTAGCTACGGCTCCTGCAGGCGCACTGCCAGCCTCCGTACTGCCGATCAGCAAATCGACAATCACCTCAAGAGCCTATGACCTCTCCGAAGCCGGATTGCGCGTACTTATCGGTGATAACCTGGTGAAAGCCATAGAAGATCTCACTTTCGATCTCTTCGGTTCCGATGTCTACAATAAGGGATTTGACTCCCTGCGCCGTTCCTCCACCATGGGGCTGGAGCTGAACCGGGCAATCTCCGATATCTTCAAAACCGCAATCGACAGCTCCGGGTCGCTCCCCTTCCAGGCAGCATTGGCTGACAAAGTATCGTATCGCCCCGGTCATCTCTCCGTCATCGCCGGTGAAGCGCCGCTCCGGATGCGTCTCACCGACACAACAGGCAACCGAACCGGCGCACTTAATGCCGAAGCCGCCTACCGAGCTATTCCCTATGCCGACAGCTTTGCTATCGGCGAGAACGGCTCATCCCGCACCAATCTGATCCTGGCCACCCGCCTTGACTCCTCGGCATATACTCTCGAACTGGCGGCGGATGCGGCAGCCACCTTCGAACTGGGGATAACGCTTCCCGATGCAGCCGGAGTCCTGACCCAGTATAGCTTCAGCGGCGTAAGCCTGCCTGCCGGGGCAACAGCCCGGATGAGCATTCTTCCCGGCTCCGGAGACCTTCAGCTTGCCATCGACGACAATAACGACGGTACCGTCGACCGCACCATCACCCCATCCTCATCAACCGCCATCAGCGATCATTCCCCCCATATCGTGGCCGCCACCCGCCTGGTTCCGGAATTCGGCCCGGGAGGCGACAAGCATGGTCGCAATGTGGCTGTGCTTTTCTCCGAGCGGGTCACCAAAGAGAGCGCTCAGCTTGCCGCCAACTACGGCGTCGATGAGAATCTGGTCAAACAGGCTACCATCCAGCCCGGCAGCCGGATGGCCTTTCTTCTCCTGCGTGACGGCATAGGTCCCTTCTTCAAAAGGAATCTCACTGCCCATGGGCTCACCGACCAATCGGGCAAGGTCATGATTACTCCTGAGACTCTGCCGATCAATATAGCCGTCACTGATCCCCCCTCTCCTCCGGCTGCCGTAGTCACCGGCACAATCCGTACCGCCAGGGGGGAAGCAGTGCCTGGCGCCACCATCCGGCTCTACCAGCTCATCTGGTACGATGATCCGCTGACCATGATTCCGGAACCTCGTTACGCCCTCTTCACCGAAAAGCAGGCAAACCAGGATGGAACCTACCGCCTTGAATATGTCCTGCAGAACGACGACCCTGCCGGGCCGTTCCAGATCGAGG
>JBGQLM010000005.1:0-53334 GCA_041500085.1 Geobacteraceae bacterium | reverse complement strand
ATCTTCATGGGGTAGGGGAGGGGAGAGCAGATCCTTCCAAACGTCGGGTGTAATGCCGCTGGCATACTGATACCCGTCGCCGTTGATCTGTTCCGCTTCCTTTCGGATCATGAGATTGCTGGCTGTGTGATAGTCGCGAAGGCATTCACCACCTTTGAGGATACCGAGGCGCATTGTTGTGCCCCGGCGACCGTAACGGTACAGGACGTCGAAATTGCCGTCGTCCCGTTCGAATACCGCCAGGTGGTAGACCTTGTCGTGGTTTCTGACCCTGTCCAGAAGGTGCAGATCCACGGAAGATTTGATGCACCTGTACCTAGTCATGGTGTCCTCCGGTCACCGAAATGCCGCTGCAAAACTGCATGCAGGGCGGTTCGGGTGTCGGGTTCAGCCCGGAAGCCGAGTGCCCGGTCGAAGGCCTTGGTCAATGTTTCGCCGTTGGACATGCCCTGACTTGCCGCAGCCCGTGCCTGGAAGGCGGTGATACGTGCCCACCGGGTCAGGGTTCGGGTCGAAAGCGTGACTTCCGCTTCTCCCTTGATGAACAGGGCGCGGATTTCATTGGCGATGTCCACCATGCGGTCTCTGATGTCGCTGCCGACCGATGGAGCTACCTCGGTCAGGATTTTCTTTTCGATGTCAGGATCGGGATAACCGACCTCGATCATGTAGAAGCGGTCGAGAAAAGCCAGATTCTGCCGCAGAATCCCCTGATAGAGACCCGTGGCGTCACCTGCTCCGTTGGAGTTGGCAGTGGCGATGAAACGGAATTCCGGATGAGCTGTCACCACTTCTCCCGTTTCCGGAATGGTGATGGAGCGTCCTTCGGCAACTCCGTTCAAACCCGCTGCAGTGGATGGGTCGAGCAGATCGATTTCATCGATCAGGAACCAGCCACCTTCCTTCATGGCAATAATCAGTGGCCCATGCACAAAATCCATTCCTCCGCCGGCATTGAGCCTATAGCCGCCGATCAGTTCCGGTGTTTCCAGCCGGGAATGGGCGACGACGTTCCAGAGGGGGATGCTGAGCCGAGCTGCGACCTCAATGATGACGGAGGATTTGCCGCAGCCGGTGGGGCCGGTGAGGTAGAGTGACCGTTCACCCAGCAGATACCAGGTGAACAGATCGGATAGGGTGGCCTGACGGAAGATGTACTGCTCGTCCGCCGGCGGAACAGCGGGGTGTCCCGGTGTCCTCCCTTTGATGGTTACCGTTTTGGGCGCGTCGATTTTAAACGTGCTCCTGATTTCGTAGTTCATGTCTGCCTCCTGTGCAGGGTTGTAACCCGACAGGGAGACAGACCACCCCACAGGGAAGTCAATTTCCCTGCCAGGTGTTGATGTTGGATTGGTATCAGATGAAGTCGTGAGTGCTGGCATTTGCTTCCGCCAGAGCAGCTTCCCCGATCAGTTCGTTGATGTCGCGACCCGTTTCCAGATGCGCGAGCACAAAGCGGATCGATTCGGCTACGCAGTTGAGACAGGTATTGCTCCCGAGGTGACAGCCAATGCCGCTCAAAGCCTTGAAGGCATCAGTAGGCTCAAGTCCCGAACGGAGTCCGTAGGAGACCAGGCGAGCGATGCCGTCTGCCATGGCGGAACCACAACCTCCGGCTTTGCCGAAGCGGATGAATACTTCCATGGGTGCGGCTGTTGTCGGGGATACTGTTACCGTGGTGTAAATCTTGCCGCAGGATGACCGGCGTTCGATGGTGAAGCCGGTGGCAGCCTTGGGCCTTGGTATTTTCGGGCTCATGATGGCCTCCTTGTGATGGCAGTGATCTGCCGAGAAATATCTACAGGGGAGGTGGTACCCTCCAGGCGGTGATGATCCTGGGAGAGCCGTTGACTATTCGGGCAACGACCAGCACCCCCTTGTACCTGAACTTGAGTGGCTTGCTATTGAGGAGAGGCAGAAGGTGACGGACACCTTCGACAGCCTCCAACGGGATATCCCGTTCCAGAAAGCGGTTGGCTCCGTGCAGTGACAGATTGACCTCGTTCATGGCGGAATCCGCTGGAAGTGCTTCCTCTTCTGTATAGATAGTGATGTGTGGCTCCATCATCCGCGCACCTCCTCCCAACCTGCGGGGTATTCCCTCGGTTCAGGCGGAACGGCGGCGATCATGACCAACAGGAAGATTGCTGCCATGAGGATCAGCGTCACAATGGTGTGCAGGGCCTCTTTCAGGTTTTCTCTTCTGTTCGTCAGGGAGAAAGATTTAAGGTCGGGCGGCAATGTGCCGGTACGATAGTACGTTTTCATCGGTAATCTCCTTTCACTGGGGCAGACACGCCTCCACGAAGGGAGATTTCCCATGGGGAGCGTGATGCCCCCTGGTGGGGTTGGTTCAGGCCGCTTGTGCTGCGAGCGGCGTGAATGGCTTGATTTCAAGTTTGACGAAACCGGCTTTCGGCTTCGTGACCTGGTCGTAGATGTCCGGATAGTTTCTCTTGAGCTTGCTGCTGTCGATCATTACCGACTCCGCCACTGATGTGACGTTGATCAGTATCCCGTCCGATGCACCTTTGAATGCGCCATCCGCAAAGGTGAGGATGTCGTTCTTCAGGATCTCCAGACGTGATTCGAGAGCTCTTTTCTGTTCGTTCAGCGTCAGGTACATCCTGCCAGCTTCCAGAATCTCCTGTGGGAGATCCAGGCCGACGGCATGGGAAGGACATCCGGTGCGAAATGGACAATAGCCGCAGAGTATGCCCGGCTCAGTTCGAGGTGCACATTCGCCGCGTGTTGCCGCAAGGATGTGCTGACCTTTATCCATAAGCTGATTGAACACCAGCTTGTTAGGCGCATAGCTGTTGAATTCCCGGTATGTTCCCGCATTGAGGTCTACCACCAGGATCGATCCGCCGATTTCCACGTCCGGATCGAGGGTGAGTTGCAGCAGGCCCATCTGGACATGCAGCTGATCCACCCAGGATGCGTAGGGTTCATCGGGGATGCCGTCGGTCGACTTCATCTCCACGATGTGCAGCCTTTTGGTCTGTCGGTTCGCATAGAACAGGAAGTCAATATGGCACCTGATCTCAGGGAACTGGGGATGCTTCACTTCGACTTCTTCATTGAAGAGGGCGCCGCCAGTTTCGAAGAACTCGGCATACATGGCTTGCGCAGCGTGCCCACGGGAAAAACGGAGTAAGGTCTTGATGTCATAATCAGATGGGAACTGTTTGCCGAGTGTTGCTTTACGAGGACAGCCGGCGATATCGGAGGCTCCGACGTACACAGTTCGGTCACCAAGATGTGATGATTGTTTCTTTTGATGGGTTGGAATAGCCCGTCCCAGAAATGCAGCGAGTTTGCTCATGGCTATCTCCTTTCAGATCAGAAATGGTATCGCTCCGACTGCGGTAAGCAGCGAGCCGAAGATGACGCCGGTAATGATCCGGGTGACGTTGATGCTGACCTGGAATTCCTTCTTGGTGGGAGCATAGACCGGCACCTGATAGCCTTTGACAGTTACGTGTTTGATGATCTGAGTATTCATGTTCTTGTCTCCTTGTCTGTGGGTTGTACCCGGCAGAGGAGACAAGACACCCCCGGTAGGGAGAAAGTCGTTGTCTCCCTGCTGAGGTAGGTTGTAAGTGATGTTCAGTCTGGAACGTCAGGCGCTACCGGTACTGCCAGCATTTGCCCTTGCCATCCCATTTGAAACCGTGGTCTTTCAGCCATTGGCGGGCTGAGGTGTCGTTGAAGTCCGGGAAAGCGGAGATCTCCGATTCATCTGCGGAGAGTTCCATCCTGATTCCCTTAGCCGTCAGATACCCGATGATCTCGGAAGTCGAAACAGGTTCGGCTTCGTGGGATGATGGGGCGCTGTCAGGTTTGTTGACTGAATGCGAAGTCCCGGAGGTTGTGCTGGTGTTGCCGGCACTGTTTCCTCCGTTGTTTTCTGTCTGTCCGTAAAGGTCAGGATCTTCCTCGATGTCCTGGGTGAAGATGTCCGAGGCGGCGGTTGAGGTGAGTACTGCATCCACCAAGCCGCGTTTCTTGGCCATTTTCAGGCAAGTGTTGTAGAAATCGGCAGGATTGTCGTGTTCGACTTTTTCTCCCTGCCTGGCGATTTTCCAGTTGCCGCTGTCATCCTTTTTTGCGCTGAAGCCGCGTCCACCAATGATCTCCTGAGCCAATGCCGGGTTCTCCTTGCGAAGATCCCAGTACTCCCTCGGTACTGGCTTGTTCGTCAGTTCAACTGGCCCGACACGGAAACGATACTTGCTTTCCATGGTCGAACATGAACCGACACCCGTACCGAGACGCTGGCCTGCCGGTGAGTAGAGCGTCACCTTGATGCGATACTCCCGATGGCCGAGATGCAGGTCGATGGTTTCCACATCCACGTCGTTTGCCAGTCTGAAGGTAAGCATGAGCTTTTCGGCACCCGGCTTGAGAAGAACTGCTTTGTCTCCGCAGCCGGGAATGGTGCCGTAGTGCTCGCCTGATTTCATGACGTCACGCATGACGTACTGGATCAGGTTTACCTGGGCCTTCAGTTCACTGATGTTGACGGCGTGGTGGGTGAGGGATGATGCGGTGGGACTGATGGGAATGATTTGAGCTGGTGCGTTCATCTGTCTGTCTCCTTTTCCGTGGGTTGTGTCCGACAGAGAAGACAGACCAATCCCTTTGGGGATTTGGTAATGTCTCCCCGTAGGACTGTTGAGTTGTGGTTACTGGTTGTTAGAACGGATCGGTGTCATCGTGCGGGATGCCCTCATCTGCCTGGCTGTTTGATGGCTGGTCGTCACTCCCGTCGGGAATGCTGCCATTTTTACTACCAAGCATAAGAAGCTTGTCGCCGATGATCTCGGTTGTGTAGCGATCTTTACCGTCCCGATCTTGCCATTTTCGGGTCTTGAGTTTGCCGTCGAGATAAACAGTTTTTCCTTTTGACAGGTACTCGCCAGCTACTTCTGCGAGACGTGCATAGAGGACAATGTTGTGCCACTCGGTTCGGATCTCCCATTCGCCGCTTTTGATCTTTACCTTCTCACTGGTCGCGAGCGAAAAACTTGCGACAGCGGTGCCTCCTGGTGTGTACCTGATTTCAGGATCACGACCCAGGTTGCCAATGAGTTCCACGCGGTTCAAACTTGCCATACTGCCTCCTTGTTGGTTTTCCCGAAGCAAAGAGACAGCTGTCTTTCCCGTAGGGAGAGAACAAAGTGTCTCCCGGTCGGGATGTGGTGAAAGTATCCGCCGCTTACAAGGCTTGTCGCGGAATTTGAGTAACAAAAAACCCACTCCGGCAAGTGCCGGAACGGGTTATTATTCTTTTCATCGAAAATTGATTTGATAGGCAGAGTCCGAAAAAGGACGCACCTGTACTTCGTATTTAAGTCGCTTTACCCAAACGACTATTCGGAAGGCATAAAAGCCTGTTCCGAAATTCATCCGAAAAGGGGCAACTACGGCCTGATCTTTCCGGAGAGTTCATCCCTGCCGGGGCGTTTCTTCCTCGGGCTATCCGAAGAAGTTTGTCCGGAAGCATGATAGCTCGCGGAGTCTCTTTCAGTGAAAGAGTCTAAAATATGACTCATTTCATATCAGTTTTGAACGCTTCTGTCAAGTTGTTATAATGCATAACTGATTGTTATTCAGGTTGTTTCTAGCTGTTTCATTTCTGCTTTGAAAGGTGATTCTTCTCCCATTGTTTCGTGACAATCTTTGCCCTATTGTCAATCCCCCCTTGACTATCTTTCTGAATATTGCTTAAATTACAATTGAGCAAACATCGAAATGAAAATAAATCAGAAAACAACATCTATCAAATCTACGCCTAAAGTGAATGGCGTCTGCGTAGTTCCTTGCTTCAAGCAGGAACTTGTCACGGAGATCAAGGGCTGGCTTCCCAATGATGCCGAAGTGCGGAAGGTCGCTGCTCTGCATGGTGCGCTGGCAGACCCCTCGCGTCTGAAGATCCTCCTGGCCCTCTCCCGTGGTGAGTTGTGCGTCTGCGACGTTTCCCACGTGGTCGGCCTCTCCATCTCCGCTACGTCGCACCAGTTGCGACTGTTGCGGAATCTGGATCTGGTCAGCTATCGCACTGACGGAAAGATGGCCTATTACTCCCACGTCGGGGATGCTTTTATACTCTCCTGGATCGAGCAGTCACTGGCCCGGCTGAAATAGTCTGCTGTCGAGGATTAGAACAATGAACTACGACGATTCCCCGGCATCAACAGAAGCAGCCACCATCATGGAAAGAATCGCGCAAGGTGTGGCCTTTGAAAAGTGCCGCTCGTGCGGCTGCATGTTGGCAGCCCTGACCATGGCTGAACGCGCCTTCAGCGGCTCGGCGGTGGTCCGGAGCCTGGTCAAGGCCGTCGAAGGGTACAATGCACAGATGGAGCCGGTTGCCTACGATTGCCTGGGGTGCAAAGTCTGCTGGGGGGCCGAGGCAACCAACCTCGTAGCCGACATCTTCGGAGAATTTACCTCGGAGAGTTGTGATGGCGCCTGCGCAGAGGAAGCGGTAAACCGTTCCGTGAGTCCCGCTGAAACCCCCTGGCCGACTTGCCCTGGCGAATATATGGTTGGCGATCCTTTTGGGGCGGTTGCCGTCTGCACCCTGGCGAGCCATGATCTGCCGGTGAGCTTGTCGGCTCTGGGAGAACCGGGAATCGCCATTGCAGACAAGTGTGTCACGGAAAATATCGGGGTCGAGAAAGTGGTGCTCAACATCCTCGCCAATTTCAACATCCGTTGGCTCGTCCTGTGCGGGAACGAGGCCGAGGGGCACCGCTCCGGCGACGCATTCCTGAAGCTCAAGGAATTTGGCGTGGACGCCGCCATGCGGGTGAAGAATGCCGCATCCCGGCGACCCATTCTCAACAACCTGACCATGCCGGATGTGTCCCGGTTCCGCCGGAAGGTCGACATCGTTAACCTGATCGGGAATGCCGACCCGACTGAAGTCGTCGCTGCGGTGCGGGACTGCGTTGCCCGTCCACCGGCTCCAATGGCTGCTCCCGCAGAAACACCGCTATCTCTTCCCTGCGAGCGGATCAAGGCACACGCCCCGCAACGGCTGGAACTCGACCCGGCTGGTTTCTTCATTATCCTGCCAAACAAGGCATCAGGTGTCATCGTCTGCGAGCACTACGAAAACAGTGGTCGTCTGACTCACGTTATCGAGGGAAAGGAAGCCGCTCTCATCGCGGCTACGGCAGTGGAACAGGGTATGGTGACTCGCCTCGATCACGCCGCCTACCTGGGACGCGAACTCGCCAAGGCCGAAGACGCTCTCCGCACTGGCACACCATACGAGCAGGATGCTGCTTTGGGAAAACTTACGACTATACCGACATGCAGCGATAGCAAGTGTTCGTGCCATTAACTTTGTAGGAGGAAGAAAGGAATGATGTTGAACAGATCTCTCATAATTGCCGCCGCAGTCATGGTGCTAGTCTCAGCTCCCGTCTGGAGCGCACAGCAACCGGTTGCGGCCAAGTCGTTGTCAGTCAACCAGCTGGCAGCCAAGCCTGATGCCTTTGTTGGCAAGGTGGCGGTCGTTGGTCGTGTGGCCGCAGCAACGTCGGGCAAGGGTTTCACCCTGATCGACAGTGTCAATTGCGCCACCTGCACCACGGAGTGCCTTACCGATAAGACCACGAAGAAGATCCCGTTCCTCTGGAGCGGCGCTGCGCCGTTGGTCAAGGATGTTGTCCGGGTGGACGGTATACTGGCAAAGACTGCCAAGGGCTACACCTTCACCGCCGAACGAGTGGTAAAACAGTGAAGTCAGCCAATTCTCTCCAGAGTACATCGATGCGCTGGCTGCCGTCCACCGTCTTTCTGGGAGTCATGGTCGTGCATGCGCTGTACATTCGCCAGCAGGCGGCGACTCCTGCCGAAGGCTGGGCCGATGTCGGGGTGGGTAGCGGTGCCTGGTGGGGGTTCGCTCCCTACATCACGGAACAGGATTATCTGCTGGGGATTTCCTATGCCCTCGGTGCCGCTTTCAGCGTGTGGGCGCTGGGTCAGTACCTCAGGACACGGCAGGCGGCCATGGCCGCCGGAGCTGCTGGGAGCATCACCATGGTCGGGATTTTCATGGCGGCGGGGTGTTTCCTCATAGGCTGTTGCGGATCGCCCATGCTGGGCGTGTACCTGGGACTCTTCGGAGCCAAGGCGCTTGGGATCGGCAAGCCACTGATGGCTGCCGTTTCCGTGCTGTCTGTTGGCTGGGGCTACTGGTACCTGCGACGCAAGTCGGCAACGACCTGCTGCGACAAGGACTGCGGTTGCATTTCAGCTTCCGACAGCGAGACAAAATGATATGATATAGACGTTACGCGAAAAACTGTATTCGACAGTAAACCTTCTTGCAGTCATAACCATTACTACAACTTTGTCAAAGAGCTCGTCTGGGGTTGTCCGATGAGACTTTGGCTCTGATCGGCTTCGAATTTGACTCATTCATTGGTCTTTTCCGCCGTGGGTGCCCAGAACATGATTCTGCGGATCGAGACCAACAGCGGGGAGGCGCGCGACAAATTATAACAGTGGCCGCTCCGTATCACTGGATTTCATTTTAAGACCAGATCGCCAGTTGGAGAGGTCGCGCATGTCACATTCCATACTCCTTGTCGAAGATGACCTGAAACTTGCCGAGATCGCCCGCGTCTATCTGGAGCAGGCCGGTTTCAGGGTCATCCATACGGAAAGCGGGGTCAGCGCTCTCGCTCTGGCCAAGACGGAAAAACCCATTCTGGTGGTGCTCGATCTGATGCTCCCCGACCTGAGCGGCGAAGCGGTCTGCCGGGAGTTGAGCGAGTCCACCGACATTCCCGTCATCATGCTGACCTCCAAGTCTTCCGAAGAGGAGCGGCTGGCGGGCTTTGCCCTCGGGGCCGACGACTACATTGTCAAGCCGTTCAGTCCGCGTGAGCTGGTCTGCCGCATCCAGGCGGTCCTCAAACGGACCGGCAAGGTCGCCGGCGCCGCCGACCGGCTCAGCTTCAACGGCGGCACACTCGTCCTCGATAACGCCAGCTTCAGCGTTGTCTGCAAAGATCAGTCGGTCAAGCTGACTGCAGTGGAATTCAAGCTCCTCTTCGCCCTTGCCGCCACCCCCCAGAAAACCTTCACCAGGGAAGAGCTGATTGACAAGGTCATGGGTTACCGGTTCGAGGGGTACGAGAGAAACATCGACTCCCACATCAAGAACATCCGCCACAAACTGGGTGACGACCCCCATTCCCCGGTATTCGTGCTGACCGTCTACGGCCTGGGCTACCGGTTCGGCGGGGTGAAAGATGCGTAGCAGTATCCGCTGGAAATTCATGCTGGTGCTTATCTTCGTCGCGGCCCTCGGCGTCTCGTCTTCGTTGATCCTGCGGGAGTTGATCGTCCGCGATTTCGGCCAGTTAACCGAAGGGGAGTTGGAAGACCGCGTTTACTGGGTGAGTGCCGCCCTGGAAACGGCCTTCGAGAAGAGTCATGGCTGGAATCAGGAGGCACTGGCGGGTGATGCGGTCTGGGCAGTTCTGCTCGGCATCGAGATCCAGGTGAAAGACCGGACCGGCGCCCTTGTCACGGACACAGCCGGGGCTCTCAGGCAACTTTTGCCGGAAAGCCAGCAGCGCATTCTGGCAAGTGCCGGTTTCGACCCGAAGCGCGGCTCCGGCCCGTATACCAGCTATCCGCTCTTTATCAAGGGGGAAGAAATCGGCCATCTGGAGGTGCGCTTTTTTCCCCGCGAAAAAAGAGCGCTCTTCGTCTCCCGGACCAATCGGCTACTTCTCATCTCGGCACTACTCCTCGGCAGCGTCGCTATCCTGTCAAGCATCATCCTTGCTCGCAGACTCACCCGCCCTATAACCCGGTTGGCACGGGCGGCGGACAGCATCAGCCAGGGAAACCTGCACGAGCGGCTTGAAATCACCGGCAGCGACGAATTGGCGACCTTGTCCCTTTCCTTCAACCGGATGGCCCAAACGCTCGAAAAGCAGAACGCCCTCAGAAAAAAGATCAACGCCAACTTCGCCCATGAGATGCGAACACCGCTGGCGATCATGCAGGGGCAACTGGAAGGAATGCTCGACGGCCTCATCCCCAACGAGCGACGGGTATTGGAATCCCTGCTGGAAGAGAACCTGCGCCTCGCCCGGATCGTGGCTAATGTCGAGGAACTGGTCCAGGCCGAGGCCAGCGCCTTATCCCTGAAGCGTATGCGCCTCCACCTGAAACCGCTGCTGGAGGGCATTGCTCAGCGTTTTTCCGAAGCGGGCGGGAAGAAAAACATCTCGTTCTCCGTTGAATGCAGCGGTAAGGTCCGGGTCAATGCCGACCCCGAACGGCTGACCCAGATCCTCATCAACCTGGTAAACAACGCCGTCAAGGCCATCGAAACTGGGGGAACCATCCGACTCTGCGGAGCAGACGAAAGAGACGGCTGCCGGATTGATGTGACGGATACAGGTAGGGGCATTGCCGAAGCAGACCTGCCGCTCATCTTCGAGCGCTTCTATCGCAAAGATAGTGCCGGCCTGGGGTTGGGGTTACCGATAGTCCGTGAGTTGGTGGACGCCCACGGCGGCACTATTGAAGTCACGAGTCGGCCCGGAGAGGGGAGCACCTTTACCGTTTGGCTGCCCGATCAGGAAATTCTCCATAATTCTCCATAACCACTTCATAATTCCCCCACATCTCTTTGCTATGCTTGAATCATCAGAAGAGGGCACAACAGACGGATGAGGTGAGGACGATGATGCGAAAGTTCGGAATAATTCTGATAATGGCGGTTGTTACAGCACTGACCGCCGTGCCGGCTATCACGGCTGAGAACGGTTGCGGCTGTTGCTGCGACAAGCCGTATGGCGGCTACAAGGCATCTCCCCGGTGGGGGTGGTATGGCGCCCGTCAGAATGTTACCTCTGTCAAGGAAGCCCGCGAGTACCTGACGGAGTTCTATGATTCAAACCTCATACGGATTGGATCTATAATTGAGCGTGACGGCTACTTTGAGGCAGAAGTATATCGAAAAAGCAATGCCAAGCGGGACCGGGTCATTATCGACAAGGGGTGTGGGCGGATTCGTTCCATAGAATAAACGGTCTGAATGGATCAAGGGATACAGTCTTTTTGAGATTCTGATGATTTGCGATGGAATAGATTGAGAAGTGGAGGGGGCGAAGTTATTTTACGTGAAAGGAGAACGGCCATGAGAAAAATTATTTTGTTTGCCATTCTGGCGGCCTTTATTGCAGCGGTAAGTGCGCCGCTTACCGTTCATGCTGCCGACAAGGTCAAAGGTGAAGTCGTGATGAAGGTTGGGAACAAGGTCAATCTGTTCCATAGCGGCACCGCAGACGTGAAGAAAGAGATTTGTCTGGGTGACACGCTTACTGTGTACCGCGAACAAGGTAAGAACAGACAACAAAAAATAGAGGTGGGACAGGTAAAAGTTCTTGGTTACGCTGGCGAACACTACTTCGAGGCTGAAATAGTAAAAGGCGAAATCAAGTCTGGTGATATCGCCACGAAAAACACAGCTTCCTGCCTGATTCAGAAGCCAAGCTAACGGCGCATGTTGAGAGTAGAAAAAACCGGCCAATAGTAGTCCATGGCCGGTTTTTTCAGATCTTTTCTTTTTTATAACGTTCACAGCCTGCTTCTATATATCGCAAAATAAAGGAGAATATGAAGATGAAAAGAATATCAACACATATGTTTGTATGGATTTTTGCTTTCATTATGCCAACAGCTTCCTTCGCGATGGATCACGAAAAAATGATGTCCAGCATGGGTAATATTGCTCATGAAGAAGTTGTCGATGGAGTGAAGGCAACTTTTAAGGTTATGAGCATGAAAGACCGCATGAAAGAAATGAATATGGAAATGCCGAAAGGGGTGAAGGAAACCCACCATATCATGGTTGAGTTCAAGGACGTCAAAACTGGAAAAGTTCTCACGGACGGAGAGGTGAAAATTAAAATCCAGGGGCCTGACAAAGCTGAACAGGTAAAAGATTTGATGGCGATGGCTGGGATGGCCGGTATGGGAGCCGGTTTCGGCGCCGATTTCAACCTCTCAAAAAAAGGCAAATACGGAATAATGGCAAAGTTTAGACTGAATGACGACAAAGTGAGAAATGCCAAATTCTGGTATGAGGTGAAATAGGAGGATGGCCCCTGCAAACGCGGGGGCCTGATTTGTCTTATTGATATAAACGATCTTTTGATCAAAATGGTTGCGAGAGATTTGATATTTACCAAAGCTGCATCTGGATTGCACTTAATAAGACATGGATAGTAACCGTAATTTTCGATAGTATCTTGACAGATTGGGAAAAATTGAACATAATCCAAAAATATTTATGCGAAAATTCATCCCTCTAAAATTAGTTACCCAACTTCTTCTCGTGGTTTTGCTGATCGTCACGATCAATGGCGTGCATGAAAGTGCACATGCCATGCAAAGTCATGTAATAGCATCAAGCGATCAAGCATCACCTTCGGTAATTTCTGCATCTCACCAGTGTCCTTGCGCCCCTCTCGAACAACACAAAGATTATGATGGTTGCGATACCTGTATCAACTGCACCTGTCATGCGCCCCTTACCATCCAACCGTTTAAACTCAGCTATAATCCATCCGTTATGGACGATCTGTACGCGTCCGCCCCATTCAACTTCTTACCCAATGTCTATCTTTCCCTCTTCGTTCCACCCGATTCTGCAACCGTCTAACCATCAGTTTTCTGTAGCAACTCAAAAGTAACGCCATACATACTGACGACGTGTATCTGCACGTTATCATCACCAATCAATTTATTTGGAGGTTCACCCGTGACACGCTCAACACTGGCACGCGGACTCGTTCTCGCTCAGCTACTGTCGGCATTTGCATGCCTGCCGGTACTTGCAGAGTCAATTCCCCGCAACATCAATGAAATCGTTGCCCTGGCCCTGAAACACAGTGCCGAATTATCTGCTTTGGAAAAGGAAGCAGATGCAAAGCACTCGCAGGCAATACAGGCTGGCACACGCACCAATCCGACCCTGGAACTTCAAGGGTCTACCGGCAGTCTAACCGGCAGCCCTGAAGAGCGTACTGTATCAATTGGCATAAATCAGGAGCTTTCATTGTACGGAAAACTTCGACTGCGACGTGAAGCTGGACAACGTGAGGCCGAATCCCTGCAACGACAGCGCGATAATACAGCTCGGCTACTTAGGGACGAAATTTCCACACTTGGACTTGACTACCTGCTGGCTTCCAAACGTCAAGAGCTTGCTACAGATCTGGTTAAACTAAATCGTGAACTGGTAGTCATTGCTGAAGAGCGTTTCAAGGCGGGCGATATCCCCGAGTTGGATCTCAATCTCGCCAGGGTAGAACTAACCAGAGCCGAAAGCCGTCTGCTGGAGGCTGGGCGTGAGCAAACCCCGCTTCGCATAAAAATCGCATCGTTGACCGGTCTAATCGAATCAGACATCAAGCTATCCGACACTTTTTCCACTCCGACAGTATCACCAATGACTCCGGATTTAGTAAAAACGGCCTTATCCACACGTCCGGATCTTCTTGCCTTGTCACGTGAACGTGACAAGGCCGAGACCGAAAATCGCCTGGCTAAAGCGGAAGCACTTCCCAACCTCACTGCCGGGCTTTTTGCCCAATGGCAACGAAGTTCTGTTGAGGTGGGAGGTTTGTCATCAACCAGCAACGATACACAACTGGGGTTGCGCCTGTCCATGCCGATACCGGTTTTTGACCGCAACCTGAACGGACAGGCCGCTGCCCGATCTCGCCTGGATGCCGCTGACTCGCGCAAATTGGCATCAGAGCGGTCTATCACCGCCGAGGTTGAAGCTGCAGTTTCACGCATGTCAGCGTCGGAACGCATTCTCACCATGTTTGAACAGGGCATCATCCCGCAACTGAAAGAGAACCTGAAACTAACCCAAGAAGCCTACCGGATTGGGGAAGTTGGGATTCTTGCGGTCATCGATGAACAGAAGAAATTCTTTGAAGTGAATGACAGTTATCTGACTGCGCAATACAACAAGCGTGTGGCAGCGATCAAACTTGAAACAGCAGTTGCAGCAGAACTTACCGGAGGTGTTAAGTGAAGAAAAAAGTAATCATTATTGGAGTAATTCTGGCTGTTGCCCTGACTGGCGGCCTTCTCTATCGTTCCAACAATACAAAAAGCGGTAGAGCGGAAAATGCCGAAAAGAAGGAAGCCGGCCACAAAGATGAAAAGCCGGGTGAACATGATGAACATAAGGAAAAGAAGGAAGGGCACGACGAGCACGGTGAAGAAGGCAAGATCAAGATGACTGCAGAGGTGCAGAAGCAGAATGGTGTAGCGGTGGCGCCGGTAAAAAAACAACGTATCGCCGGTGTGATCAGTGCTACCGGAAAAGTGGAAGCCAATGCCGACAAGATTGCCCACGTATCTCCGCGCATCTCCGGTAAGGTCGTTGCCGTAAGGGCCTCTCTGGGTGACAGCGTTTCTGCCGGACAGGCCCTGGCGACCTTGGACAGTGTCGAGCTTGGCGAAGCCTTGGGCCGCTATCATCAGTCTAAAACGAAGCTCGCCCTGGCCCAGTCCAACATGGATCGGATCAAGAATCTTGTAGAGAAGAAGATTGCAGCCCGTAAGGACATCCTCCTGGCTGAAACCGATTTCAAGACCGCCCAGACCGAACTGCATACCGATGAAGAGCGCTTGTCCCTCTATGGTGTTGCACTGTCTGACCTCAAAGGTGACGATCACAAAAAGCCGCTCCTGCCTGTTCGCTCCCCCATCGGAGGGATCATCACTGAGAAACATGCCATTGTCGGCGAGTTGGCCGACCCCTCCAAAAGCCTCTACACAATAGCTGATCTTTCCTCTGTCTGGGTTGTGGTTGACATCAACGAAAAGGACCTGGCCAAGGTGCACAAGGGCCAGGCGACAAACGTTATTGTCGGAGCTTATCCCGATCTTAAGCTGAAAGGTCGTATCACCTATATCGCTGATCTGGTTGACCAGGCCACCCGCACAGTCAAGGCGCGAATCGAAGTGGCCAATTCGGGGCGTAAGCTGAAGCCGGAGATGTTTGCCACGGTTGAACTGACACTGGCCGCTGATGCGCCACCTGTTCTGGCTGTTCCCGAAGATGCTCTTCAGGATCTGGATGGGAAAAAGGTGGTCTTCGTTGCCGAAAATGCAACCGAATTTGCTGCACGTCCGGTACAGACCGGACGATCTGCAAGTGGTCTGGTTGAAATAGTATCTGGCCTCAAAGAGGGTGAAAACTTTGCTGTCAAAGGATCGTTCATTCTCAAGTCGGAAATCAAAAAGGGTGAAATGAAAGACGAGCATTGACATAACCCCATGATAATCACTCATCACAATTAACGAGAGAGAGGTTCCGATGCTGGAGAAATTAATAGCCTATACATTGCGGCAGAAAGGGATGGTCATATTCCTTGCGCTGCTGATCGTTGTATTCGGATTGTACTCATATCTGAAACTACCGATTGATGCTTTTCCGGATGTAACGAACATTCAGGTTGAAGTGGTAAGTCATGCCGATGGTCTTTCGGCAATCGAGATTGAGAGGAACGTAACCTATCCGATTGAAATGTCCATGCGCGGCCTGCCGGATATTGAGCAGATGCGTTCGGTCACTAAGTTTGGACTGTCGATTGTCACCATTGTCTTCAAGGACAATGTGGACATCTATTTTGCCCGACAGCTAGTCTTTGAGCGCCTGGCCGAGGCGCGGGACAAGGTGCCCAAGGGGGTTGAGGTCGCCATGGGGCCGATTGGCACGGCCATGGGAGAGATCTACCAGTACACCCTTGAAGGAAAGATGCCTGATGGTGAGCAGCAGAAGCTTGCTTACCTGACCAACCTGCGAACTATTCAGGAATGGATTGTAACCCCGCAGTTGAAAAGCGTTGCCGGAGTCAACGAGATCAACTCCTTCGGCGGCTATTTCAAGCAGTACCAGGTGATTGTTTCACCGGATAAGCTGGTGAAATATGCCGTAACCGTAGATGATGTTTACTCCGCCATCGGCAGTAACAACGAGAACGTCGGCGGCAATCTCCTCGAACGTGGAACTGATCAATACATTGTCCGTGGCGTTGGCCTGATCAAAGATATCAGCGACATCGAGAATATCGTCCTGAAATCCCAGGGCGGCACACCAACCTATATCCGCGATGTGGCACAGGTAAAAGTCGGTGAGGCGGTTCGACAGGGCGCTGCCATGATAAACGGCAAGGAGGAATGTGTCGGCGGTATTGTCATGATGCTGCGTGGAGCAAACAGCCGCGACGTTGTTCGACGCGTTGCTGATAAAGTAAAAGAAATGAATGAAAATAATGTCCTTCCGGAAGGCATCAAGCTCGTTCCCTATTACGACCGAAGCGACATAGTAAAAGCGAGTGTGGGTACGGTTAACAAGGCGCTGATCGAGGGCTCCATCTTGGTTCTGATCGTGCTGTACCTGCTCCTGAACAGTATCCGTGGGAGCATCGTGGTTCTCATCGCGTTACCGTTGTCGCTCCTAGCCACGTTCATCGTGATGAAATTAGCCGGGATCACCGCCAATCTGATGTCCCTTGGAGGTTTGGCAATTTCCATTGGTATGATAATCGACACCACCATCATCCAGGTGGAAAACGTCCAGCGCCATTTGAGCGAAGAGGGAGGAAAACATCCTAAATTATTGACCGTGTTGAAAGCGGTCATGGAAGTCAGAAAGCCCAGCATCTTCGGTGAGCTGATTATTGCCCTTACCTTTATCCCGATCCTCTCCCTGGAAGGGATTGAAGGGAAGATGTTTGGCCCACTGGCCATTACGGTTGCCATTGCACTGCTGTCGTCCCTGTTTCTCTCTATCTTCGTCATACCGGTCCTGTGCATCCTGTTCCTTAAGCCGCACCCGGAAAAAGAGAGCTTCATCATGAAGCATGCAACCAGGCTCTACTTGCCGATGCTGAACTATGCCATGAACACGAAGCGTGTCGTGTTGAGTGTTGCCGGTGTTCTTCTGGTTATATCGCTTTTCCTGGTCACACGGTTGGGGACGGAATTTATTCCGATCATGGATGAAGGCTCGTTTGATATGGATGTTTCCATGCTCCCCGGTGTTTCCCTGACCAAGGCCATGGAGGTAAACCAACTGGCTGCGGCAAAACTAAAGCAGTTTCAGGAATTGGATACTGTCGTGGGACGAACCGGACAGACCGGGGTCGCACTGGATACCAGGGGCTCTGATAAAACCGGCTATGTGGGAATTTTCAAGCCGAAGAGTGAATGGAAGCGGGATATCTCCAAGGAAGAGCTGACCAACGAGATGCGCAAGTCCCTGGAGTCGGTGGCGGGGATTACCTTTGGCTTCAGCCAGCCGATCCAGTGCCGCATTGATGAACTGGTAGCTGGTACTCGCGCCCAGTTGATTGTCAAATTATTCGGTGAAGACATCAACGTGCTCAGCGAAAAATCGGCTGAAATTGCCAAGGTCCTTTCCACTATAAAGGGTGGGACCGACCTGAACGCGGAAAAAGTTTCCGGTCAGCCATATCTGACGGTCAATATCGACCGGTCCAGGATTGCACGGTATGGCCTGAACATCAGTGACGTGCAAAAAGTCATTGAAATTGCTGTCGCTGGGAAATCAGCCTCCAAGTTTTATGAAGAAAACCGGAGTTTTGATATTACCGTTCGCGTGCCGGAAGAAAAAAGAAACTCCCTTGAGGCGATCAAAAACCTGATGATCACCACGAAAACCGGCATCAATGTTCCACTCGAACAGCTGGCTGAGGTGAAAATGATTGAAGGTCCGGTGCAAATCAGCCGTCAGGATGGTGTCAGAAGGATCGGGATCGAGATGAACATCACTGGCAGGGATATCGGCAGTTTCGTTGCCGAGGCAAAGCAGAAGATCAAGACGCAGGTCAAGCTGCCCTCCGGCTACTATCTCACCTGGGGAGGACAGTTCGAGAATCAGCAGCGGGCCATGAAAAAACTGATGATCATAGGTCCTGTGGCCATCGGCCTGATACTGCTACTGTTGTATGTCACCTTCCGGTCAATGCGCCTGGCACTGCTGGTCATTTCAAACCTGCCATTTGCCTTGATCGGTGGAGTATTTGCCCTCTTCATCTCCCGGCAATATCTGTCGGTTCCGGCATCGGTAGGATTCGTCGTCCTGTTTGGCGTTGCGGTCTTGAACGGGTTGGTGCTGGTGTCACGCATCTCGCAACTGCGTGATGAAGGTTTTGAATTGGAGGAGGCGATCCGGAAAGGAACCCTTGACCGCCTGCGCCCGGTATTGATGACCGCGTCCATCGCAATTTTCAGTTTAATACCGATGTTACTGGCCGGGGGAACCGGATCTGAAATCCAGAAACCGCTGGCCACGGTTGTCGTAGGCGGTTTGGTAACCTCCACTTTGCTGACACTGTTGATCATCCCTTCAGTCTACAGCTGGTTTGAAAAGAGAAAAGTCGAAGAAGAGATGTAGTGTAAGTATCGTTCTGCGGAATACACATAATCCCGATACGGAGGAATTTATGAAAGAAATAAAAGCGATTATTAGGCCATCAAAGTTATTGGAAGTAACTGAAGAGCTTCACGAAATAGATGGACTGCCTGGAGTGACTGTATCGGAAATAAAAGGCTTCGGCAAAGGCAGGGCTAGAAACGCAACAGACAAGGTTGTCTATGAAATGGTTGAATTTATACCACGCATACAACTGGAAGTTGTTGTTGATGATGAGATGGTTGCGGAAGTTGTCAATGTAATTCAGAAATATGCTCATACCGGCAATACGGGCGACGGGAAGATTTTTGTATCAACTGTAGATGACATCGTAAAAATTAGAACAAATGAAAGAGGGAGTGAAGCGATATAGGCAAAAGGAGATTGTTGAATGAAACAGATTATCGCCTACATCAAACCAGCTGTGCTTGAACAGGTAACAGAGGCTCTCAGGCATATTGAAGGTCTCTCTGGAATGAGTGCAACTGAAAACAACGGTTTCGGTCGCGGTAAAGGTGCAGACCGAAAAAGAGTGGACAGCCAAATCAACTACTTCAGCAGAAATGTTCGCATCGAGATAATGGTTTCCGACGCAATTGTCTGGGAGGTGGTTGATGCCATCCGCCAGCAGGCCTGGACCGGCGAACAGGGAGATGGGAAGATCTACGTTCTGGAAGCTGTTGAGGCTGTTCGAATACGGACTAATGAACGAGGTGCAGCAGCAGTCTGACCCTGAAAGGAGTTAATTTATGAAAAAAACCTGCCTATTGCTAATGATGTCATTGATGGTGCTAAGTGGCTGCGCAGAAAGTTCCGCGCTGATTAAGGCAAATAGCAATAGTACGCGCACAGATATTTTTGAAGAATTGACGAACGGTGGAATTGCGGCTCAAGGGTTTACAGATTTGCGCGTAACCGCCTCGTTAAAGACACATAAACCGGGAATCTATTCTGCTAAGGATATTCACGGAACGCCGGATTACAGGTTACTGTTGAATATTGACGGTCAGGTCGTATTGGTGCGCGGAAGTTTGCAAAATGAAAACAGTGAATCAAGGGGGCTGGTGGACCCGGAAGCCGGTGACGGTATCAGGTATCGATTCAGCAAGAATTTTCGCCTGAAGTCCGGTTCCCACAGAATTGTAGCGGCGCTTCCCGATGACGAGATTGCCGTTGTAAGGGAAATAACACTGGGTGAAGGGAATGTGAACAATTTGGTCCTGGAGCCCATATACAGCACAAAACCGGGAAAGAGGCGACTGGGAATGTATAGTACTACCAGTTTCATAGAAGGCATCAGAACGATCAGATTGATGTTGAATGGTCGGGAAATTTAGGGTGGCAAATGAATCCCTCAATGATTGAAGAACGCACCATTAAACGGAAACGGATTACCAAAGCAGAGCTAGCGGGAATGTTCTCTCGTGTGAAAAAAACACATGAATATTTATCCGAGATACATGATTTTTATTCGAAGACTATATTAGCTCAAGTCTCTAACAACCCGAAACTTGGGGCAAAAAAACTCTCTGAATCGCTTGTGCTTGAAGGGATTTTCCTTAGTCCAGACTCAATTTATAAGTTTCTTGTTAAGCGTAATTTAAACCGCAGTTCTCTTAGAAAGTCCTGGAAAGACAGACTAGAAAACCCAAAGGAGATAAAACCATGAAAAAAGTCATAGTGTCTGCTTGTGCAGTAGCTATTGCATTTGTTGCCCTTCCAGTCTTTGCCGCCAGCCAAGCAGAAGGTAAAAACGATTGCCTGGTTTATGGTAAGAACTGCCAGAATGCTGTGGATAGCCTGCCGGAACGAATCGCAAAGTTGAAAACCGAAATTGCCAAAGGAACAAAGGTTTACACAGCTGAAGAGTTGAAACTGCTCGAACGTAGATTGAAAGAGGACAATGAAACGATAAGGGTGTTGAATAAACCAGGAGGTCACAGATAAGCAAATATTCTCTGTGGTTAGATGTATCAATTTTCAGTCCTGAGCATGACTAAAAAAGGCTCATATAAACATGAGTGCCACAAAAAGGGGCTATGATGATCTCAAATCGAACAAAAATATTGTCCGTAGCAGTATTGGCATGTCTCTTTCTTATTGTGGTCAGTGTTTCTGCAGCTACGGATAAAGTGAAACCTGGGCAGGCTGGCATGACATTTGACAAGGCATTCCTGCAATCAATAAAAACCGTGAAGCTTTATGGACGGATAGTCGAGATAGTCGGTGTTCCTCCTGTGAAAGTAGCTGAAGCCTCTCTCAAAATACCTGGCGAGAAGTTTCACTGGAGTGGCAAGGAACATTCCTCGTTCAACATACGAGTAATCTCCGGCAAGGTCATCGACGCGAATGTCGTGACACCTGACGGCCGCATTGTATCTCTCGAAAGTAATGGAGAACTGATCGAGATTGGAAAATAATTTCTTCTAACCCATCGGAGGAGCTTACAGGCAACCAAGTAACTATTTTAGAAATTAAGCAAAAAACATTCAAAAGGGGGACGCATCTTGAAAACATTCGTAAATTTGATTCTGGTGGTACTATTGGCTTCTATTACAGGCTGTGCGGGGAACAGGGATTTAATTACTAAAACATCCATTGCTTCGCGTCAGGATATTTTTCAGGAAGTTCAAACTGCGCAGGCAGTACCTGGCAGGACTGTGCTCAAGGTTGAATTTTCTATCAAGAACTTCAAGGCCCGATTCATCAATACATACTATAAGCATACAGACCCTCCTTACACATCAGTTTTAAATATTGATGGACAGACTGCGGTGTTATCTGATGACCCCGTACTTGAAGACTTGCCAGGTGACTTCAAAAACAATCCGGAAGTGGGCACAGGTTGGAGGTATAATTTCAATAAAACGCTACAGCTTCAGCCAGGCAAGCACCATGTTTCTATTTCCGTTCCCTTATCGGATGTTATCATAGAAAAAGATATCGACCTGAAGGAAGGCAACAATATACTCAATATATCACCGATCTATAATGCACCGGTAACCCGATACCCCAAATTCCCCCGATTCTCAAAGGATATACGAGGGCTATCAGTGAAACTAAACAACCAGGATATTTGATCGCCATAATCAAAATGATGGAGATGTTTTGATATTTTCCAAATTTATTATATACGCTTGACATCATCTGACACATTTCGTATAAATGAAAACGGTTATCAATTTCAACAAGGGGTGTGTAAATGAAGGTAAAAGCGCTATCATTCGTTTTATTTGTTGTATCTCTTCTTCCTGCGTATGTTATGGCAGAGGAGGAAAAGAAAATTCAGGACAACTCATTTCTGCTGGAGGAAGCGTACAATCAAGAAGCAGGGGTTGTGCAACACATACAGAGCTTTATGTATCTGCAAAAGTCGAAGGATTGGATTTATACCTTTACGCAGGAATGGCCGGTGCCTAAAGAAACTCATCAGTTTTCCTATACCATCCCATTGGTACATTTGACCGATCCCATAAATTCGAGTGGTATTGGAGATATTGCTCTGAATTACCGTTATCAGGCTGTTTTGAAGGATCATATAGCGGTTGCTCCAAGATTTTCCGTGATTCTGCCAACTGGAGATTACAAAAAGAGCCATGGTACCGATTCCGTTGGACTACAGACAAATATCGCTATGAGTATAGAATTATCAGAAAAGTTGGTTACCCACTGGAATCTTGGTGCTACCTACACACCACGCAGCAGGGAATCAGGCGGAGCAAGATCCGATACGACTGCGTTTAATTATGGTGCCAGCCTTATCTATCTTGCCACTGAGAATTTTAATCTGATGCTAGAAACTGCAGGAACATCGGGTGAATCGGTGCAATCGGATGGAAGTAAACAACAAGCAAGCACCTTCTTTATCAATCCGGGCGTTCGCTTTGCTATCAACCTTAAATCAGGGCTTCAAATCGTCCCAGGCTTCTCCATTCCCATTGGAGTCGGACCATCCAAAGGGGAATATGGCGGTCTGGCGTATCTGTCATTTGAGCATAAGATGTTTTAGAATACATCTCCCAATTGCTACAAAAAAATGCCTCCATTTATTCAGTGCGGGCATTTTTTACTGTTGGAAGGAAGGGGTCGTGCTCTTCCAAAAACCGCTCTATCTTCTCCAAATTCTTCCTGAAAGGATAGTGCCTTCCACTCAGCCAGTCCGACAGTTGTTCCGGATCGCGGCCCATGGCCTCACCCAGAAGATCCAGGTTCATCCCCATCGCTCTCTTGTACCACGCAAGCCTACCAACAGTGTCATCCTGGCAGTCGAACGGTGCCAAGAAGCCTGGAGAACTACTGCCAAAAGTGGTAGAGGAATTCCTCAGATTTGCTCTTTCCAAGGAAGGTCAGGAAATCGTTGTTAAAGATGGTTTTGATCCGCTGACAGCAAAACTGGCGAAAGATCAGCTTAAAGCCATGAAATAGGACTACTCACTATTCAGTCTCTACCATTTTTGGGATAGGGACGTGAATGCAGAACAGCTGATCACGAAGCAATTAACACAAAATTCTTTACAGAGGTGCGGTTGTCCGTTATCCTCCTCCGACATTATTCCTCACATAAAGGAAACAAAAAATGACAAGAACCATTGTAATTCTGATCGCTTTAGTTGCTTTTGCCGGAACAGCCTTTGCTGCAGATGTTATTGAACTGCCGGCATCAATGGGCAAAGTATCTTTCCCACACAAAAAACATCAAGAGATGCTTAAGGACTGTAAAAAGTGCCATGAAAAAGGTCCAGGTAAGATTGCAGAACTTGGCAAGGATTGGGCTCACAAAACCTGTAAAGGCTGCCATGCTGAAATGAAAAAGGGTCCTACCAGCTGTAAGGATTGCCATAAAAAATAAGAACCAGCCTGTTACCGATCCTTGGGACTAATGATCCTGCATTTTCCCTAAGGATCGGTAACTTAACCAGCTTGTATTGAATTAGAGAATCTGGTAGGTTGTAACTATGAGTATGTTTGCAAAACATAGTCTTTGTATTCGCTACATAACCCTCATAATCCCATTATTTCTGGTTTGTGTGGGAATGAGAGTGCCGGATTTATCTCGTCCACATAAGCCCAAGCCTATGAGGCGTGCTGTTCTGGACAAAACTCCTTCGCGTACGATCGTCAATTCTGTCGTAAAAGTTGATGTAGACCCCGTTATAATGAGTCAGCCCGCTGTTGTTTTACTTTCTGCTGTACACATTTCCTCAGAAACACATCCCATTTATTTGCCTGTACCCCTGTTGTCGCTGAGCCCATTACCACCACGAGCCCCCCCAGCATCAAACCCAACTGTATAGCAACATCCGCTATATCCAAAAAGTTACCTAATTCTGAATAAGGTGCATCCGTGCGCCTGTTTTCTACAATTTCATATTTAAAGGAGCATCTACCATGGTAAAGCGTAATTTGTTTTATGTTGTAGTCCTGTTTTCTGTAGCCATGTTCATGACAGCCGGTTGTGCAACACAGGACGTTGTAAAAAAGGACGAAGGTATCGTCCCTTCAGCAGTTGCCAAACAGACTGATCAATCAAAGTCCACCGTAACATCACCTAAACAGGCCTCTACAACTCCTGCTTCACAGGCTACCACCTCGAACACCCCTGCACTTGGAGAACAGACACAAAAATCTTCACCTACCTCACAACTTCAGTCTGCTCTGGAAAAGATCTACTTCGAATTCGATTCCGCCAACCTGTCTGAAGCTGCCCGTAACACATTGACAAAAAATGCCTCCGTACTGGTGAAAGACCCCGCGGCTAAAATCCGCATCGAGGGCAATTGTGATGAACGCGGATCGGCTGAGTACAATCTGGCACTTGGTGAGCGCCGCGCCAAATCAGCTCAGCAGTACCTGATAACTTTCGGTATTAAACCCGATAGGCTTTCAATCATTAGTTATGGTAAGGAGAAGCCCGCAACGCAGGGAAGCGATGAGACTTCCATGGCCAAAAACCGTCGTGACGAGTTCGTAGTAACTACGAAGTGAGTGCAAAGATCAAGGGGCCGGTGAAACTACCGGTCCCTTGATCTTCTCACCATAAATAATGCACTCCCTGTGGCAATAAAATAGGCGAAAACTGATGAATATATATTTGTCGACCATCTTGCTGTTAGTAACAGTTACCAGTTCTGGAATTGCATTTGATAAACCAGTCGCTACCTCTCAACCACAAAAGCTTGAATTGAGTAAGGATGCAGGAAAATACAATTTCTCCGTTTATGCCAGTAAGCCGATGAACGCAGACATGAGCCACATCAAGCATGTCGTTATCCTCCAGCACGGCTTGCAACGAAACGGGCTAGACTATTTCAATGCCGGTATGAAGCTGATGGCGTCCAGTGGTATCAATACAGATAAAACGCTGCTGATCGCACCGGATTTTTTTGCCACTCCGGACATTGGAACAGACGATCAGCAAGGTTTTCCCGTCTGGAAGATTATGGGATGGCCAAGTGGTGATATTTCAATTAGCTCCCCGCATGTAAGCTCCTTTCAAGTGTTTGATGACCTGTTATTATTTGTGGTCGACAAGAACCGCTTCCCTTCCGTGGTAAGTGTCGTGATAGCGGGACATTCCGATGGCGGGGCCTTTGTTCAGCGATATGCCGCTTTCAACAAAATTCACAGGAAAGTTCGATCTGCAGGAATTGACCTGCGTTACGTCATCGCCAATTCCCCGTCGTACCTGTACTTCACACACGAACGGCCTAGCGGTCACACCTTTGCTCCCTATGACTCAACAAACTGTCCTACCTATAATGACTATCGCTATGGCTTGGACAAAATTAATCCCTATGCTGGAAAGCGCTTGGGACAGCAGCTATTCGCGCGTTACGCAAACCGAGACGTCACCTATTTACTGGGGACTGAAGATATAGATCCTAATCACAGGTTGCTGGACAAAACGTGCGGTGCTGAGGCTCAAGGTACAAATCGCCTGAAACGGGGCTTGGCGTATATCCGTTATGAACGCCATCTGGCCGACAAACAAATCAATCTCAAACGGAGAGCCTTTGAAGTCATTGGCGTGGGGCACAACTACGAAGAGATCTTCGCTTCAAAGTGTGCAATAGCTGAAATATTTGGAGTGGCTGAGGAAAAGAATCATTCTGGAGCTGTCTGCCGGGATATCAGTTACTGATTTATGATGAAGAATGGACGTTGATGGAGGTTTCATGAAACGTTGCGTTGGAATCCTTGTGCTTTTTGCTCTTTTATCTGCAAGTAATCGTAGTTTTGCTGATTGTAACTGTGATGATTGGGTCAACAAGGGTGGGTACTGCGTTGATTATGTCAAAACCAAAATCCCGACATTTCCGATACCCAAATCCGTGGCTGAAATTACTACCCTCAAAAACAAGGAAACCTCAAAAGTCGAAGAAGGCGATGTCGCCATATTTGATCTCGGAAAGTACTGGCATGTTGCCTACGTTGAGAAGGTGCATGTTGATAGCCAAGGCAGTGCAACAGCAATTGACGTCAGTGAGATGAATTTTGGCGGGCAAATATCCTTTGATGAATACAAAAGACGCTGGCGCACAAAGAATGACGGCGAGTGGAAGAGAGCTCTCTGTTGTGGTGTCACGAAGAATTACGACCGAACGAACACGCGAAAAAATATAGCGCTCAAATCTGTTGAGCAAATTTGGTCTCCCGATAGTGCGATATCTCAAGAATACAGCAGGGAACAGAGAGACGACAGTCTTCTTGATAAAGCCAGGGAAGCCTTAAATCATTTTATCCAGTTCACTGGGAGGGAGCTATGAACTATTACAATTCAAAGGGCTCCCGTATCGTTGCTCTGTTTGCTGTTATTCAGTTCTGCTGCGGATTTAGCTGGGGCCTGGGGAAATCAGATCCCTGCCTAGAATCACGAGCAGCCCTTGAGACACTTTCAACCATTACTGACATTGTCAAACGGGCAAAGCTTGAAGAAACCATTCTAAAAGCATGTCCTAATGGCGCTGCAGGATTATTCATTAAGGCGCAACAGGCCGAGAAAGACTCAAAGCTTGATGCGGCCATCTTGCTTTATCGTGAATCCTTACATAAGGACACTACCATTGCCGAGGCTCATGGCAACCTGGGCCTGCTTCTGTATGGACGTGGTCTCAAAGAAGAAGCGTCTGTTGAACTGACCAAAGGACTGATGGGGCGCTCCGATCCTCGTTACCACCGTGCCCTTGCAGGCGTCATGAGTAACGGATCTCTCGCTTCGCTGGCACTCTTTCACTATGACGAAGCACTCAAAGCATTCCCCGATGATACTGGTATTCACACAGGTCGTGCAGAAGCATATGTTCAACTTGGGCAATTTGAAAAGGCAGAAGCAGAATTTGTCCGTCTAAAGGCATTACAGCCCAAGCTCGAGAAGTTTCAGCTGGGTCTGGCAGACGTTTATCGAAAGGCTGGAAAACTTGACCAGGCGATTGATGAGCTGAAATTATTCCTTCGTAACCATTCAACAGACAAGGAAGGGCATCGACTGTTGGCGGAAGTGCTTATGGAAAAGGGTGAGCGGGAGGCAGCCCGCAAGGAGTTCCTGCTGGCAGGGGTTGATGTGTCAATAAATCCTGATGATTTTGCCCGCAAAGGCGATGAGCTGATGAAAGCTCGGGAGTTCGGTCAGGCAATCAGTGCCTACCAGACAGCACTTAACGGCCGTCCAGCCTGGCAGGAAGTACAGTACAAACTGGGAAAGGCTCAAATGTCGGCCGGCCGCGATGACGAAGCCCTGGCAACACTCACGACGCTCATCAAGACAGGTGACAAGGACGGTACCGTATTCTATGACCTGGGCTTGCTGCGTGAGCGTGGCGGTCAACTTGATGAAGCAACCTCGGCCTATCGTTTGGCCATACTTCATGATCCCGGCAATGTCAACGCTCATCGCAGACTGGCTGAGATATTTACCTGGCGTGGCAGCTTCACTGATGCAGCAGATCAGTATCGCGAGCTGATTCGTCTCAGGGGAGACAACCCCCTGTATCACCTGAATCTGGGCCGAGTATATGACCGGATGAAAGATCAGAAAAGTGCCGTGAGTGAGTATGAAATTGCGGTCAAGCTCGACCCGAATAATTTGGAAGGCCATCGAGAGCTGGCAAGAATATTCTTGCGAGGCGCTCAGACAGCAAAGGCTGAACAGCATTACAAGGATGTTCTGCGGTTGAACAACGAGGATGATACCGCCCGAAATGCATTGATTAGCCTGTATGTTAAACAGAAACGCTACGATGATCTGACTACATTCGTAAAAGATTGGCTTGAAAGAGCCCCTGATGATCCCCAACGACACTACCGTTTGGGAATAGTCTATGAATTCAAAAAAGAATATGACCTAGCTGTCAGCGAATACAAAAAAGCTAACGAGTTACAACCTGGCAACGCCAAAATGTTGTTGGCTCTGGGCCGAACCTACATGAAAACCGGAAGAATATCCGAATCACGCGAGACGCTTGAGGCAGCCAGCAAAGCAGACCCGACTTTAGCGGAACCGCAACTACTTCTCAGCAGTATCAATAGAACCGCACATCCCCAGAAGAAAAGCATCCGGAAAAAACTTAAACAACCCGTTAAGAAGCAAGCTCCCATTAAGAAAACAATTAAAAAAAAGTGAGTCACCTATGAGGTAATCATATGAATAGAGTATCTGCAATAACCATAATCACGCTGATCGGAATTGTAGTACTTATCTCAGCAGGCTGTGCTCAGGTTGCCCACAAGGTTGACATATTGTATTCACCTTTAGCGAAGTATCGTGGAGGGACCGGTTCGTTGGAGTTGGTCAACAGTGATGGCAAAGTGGAGAATGGTAATGACTCTTCAATTCGTTGGGCTCTTGGACAAATAAAGAATTCTGAGGGAGCTGTCACGGGGGAGATCATTAGCTCCATACGGCCTCAAGATGTCGTCGTAGACGCTTTCAATCAAGAGTTGTCCGCAGCAGGATACAAAGTCAGTTCACCAAACAAGCCTGGCAAATTTACTGAAAAGGGAATTGACTTCACAAATATATCGATACAACTTGATGAAGTTCCGTCATTTACCAGGCTTGAATCCTCCTGCGCAATTCTTCTCAAAATGGATCTGTGGAAAAGCGGTGCAGTTGTCAAACGCTTAGAGTATGGATCGAAATTATCGGATATTGCGGTTGTGAATCGAGAGTTGTTGTCAAGTAACCTTTTCCAAAAAGCAATACAGGAAATAATGCATCAGGCGCTTCCGGATATTATCAGAAACCTGCACTGAAGGGATGCTACTGCTTATGCGCTTATGGATATTTGACTTTGATGGCACAACTGCTACGGACGCAATCAACTGCGCGACAACCCAATTGGATTCTGCATGCGATGCCATATTGAGGAGATTGGCAGATTCCTCTTTGGATCAGGTAGTGATTATTTCGGACAGGAATATTTATGATATTGCCGAACGTATTAACATACCGGGTGTTATCATTGGCGGTTGCAACGGCATTGAATGGCAACTTCCGAGTGGCTACCGAATTGGGCCATTCAGGGAACATGAAGATGACCTGATCCGTTGTCGACTTAAAATACTACCTGAACTGAGTAATATAGTTTCCGGGGCAGGCATTGAGCTGGATGATAAGCTGTGGTCGATTGCGGTTGATACCGGTCAATTAAATTACAATGATTGGGTTAATGTTGAAAATAAAATATGTACGTGGTCAAGAAAACACAACCTAACAGTTAGCTGTGGGCTTGACCTGATTGATATTCAGTTGATCCCAGGATTTAATAAGTCCATTGGAATCAGTTACCTTGCTAGAATGTTCAATATTGATTCTATCACTGATTCCATAATATATGCGGGCAATGATGAAAGTGACACCGTAGCAATGTGGTGGACGATGCTATTTGGTGGAACGGCTATAATGGTTGGTAATGACCTCCAAGTACCTGGGGCAAACTATGCACAGAACTCTACAGACCTTGTTACATTGATTAAAAACATTGGGTCGATGCCATGAATAGGTTTATAGATCATGGCTGATTCGAAAACCAAGTTTCACAGAGAATGCCATGATAAAAATTGGATTCCTTTGGCTGGCGGATTACGCATAGTTGCAATTCTGGAAGGTGCAAAAGGAGCCTTAGTCCTTTTAACCGGTTTCGGGTTCTTGTCACTGATTCATACAGACGTTCACCTTGCAGCTATTGAGCTAATTCAACATTTGCACCTGAATCCCGCCAGCCACTATCCG
This sequence comes from Geobacteraceae bacterium, assembly GCA_041500085.1. Classification (GTDB taxonomy): domain Bacteria; phylum Desulfobacterota; class Desulfuromonadia; order Geobacterales; family DSM-12255; genus VEOV01. The sequence goes on along the minus strand of JBGQLM010000005.1, from coordinate 23,587 downwards.
GAGATTTTTCTAAATGTATCCAATCATGTAACTGACATGCAGCTGTGGGCAATTGCTCTTGATGCAATGCTTTATGCGATCATTCGTCTTATAGAAGCCGTTGGATTATGGATGCAGTTGCAATGGGCAAAATGGTTTGGTCTTTTGACAGGCGGAATACATATTCCAGTTGAACTGTATGATGTTATACAAGTGGTGACTTTGGCTAAGGTTTCAGTTCTGGTTGTGAACGTGATAATTGTGGCATATCTTCTTTTTAGTGTTATGAAGTCCAAGAAGGCGTAAATGTTAATCTCTGTTCAAGTGCGTATGTACTTAAATTTCTTAATATAATTATGAGTTAAGCAACATAGAATTATTGCTGCTTACACTACGAAGGCGCTACTATGTCACAGGAACCATCGAAGGCATTTGTTGAACTTGATCTTACAATCCATGTTTTCACCGTCTCGGCTACTCTTGTCGGTGTCTGTTTGACCGTCATAGGGATAATGCGACATTTAGGGGGAGTACGGGCGTCACATTACGGGCAGGAATTAATTGCCGTCGATGCATTCCTGTTTCTCATTTGTTGTATTCTTTCTTATGCAGCCTTGAAAATACGTAATCAACTTAAACGAAAGAGTCTGATTACAAATATTGCAGACTATCTCTTCATTATAGCCCTCTCTTTGATGGCTGTCATATGCGGACTTATTGTATATGAGGTCATATAAGAGGATGAAAGGAAAGTCATACCGACCGGAGAATTCTTAATGTCACAGTGGTTTACGTTTGTAATTATAGGACTATTTGGAGGAGTGGCATCTGGTCTGTTTGGAGTAGGGGGGGGAATTGTCATTGTCCCTGCATTAATTTACTTGGCCGGTTTTTCACAACACAAGGCAACGGGTACCAGCCTTGCGGTTTTACTCCCTCCGATCGGTCTGGCAGCGACCCTGCAGTACTATCAGAGCGGTAACGTGGACGTCAAAGCTGCCATAATTCTCGCGGCCACCATGTTCATAGGCGCCTGGGGTGGTGCGTTCCTCGCGAACCAGATGAAGGGACCACATTTGCGTCTTGCGTTCGGGGTATTTGTCTTTGGCGTTGGTATCTATCTTATCTACGGTGCCTGCAAACGACTCGGCTGGTTGTAAGCAAGTCCGTTCGGCACCATTTACCCAGTCAGTACAACAACTGACCTCTGCTTCAAAAGCCGTTCCTGGCATGAGAGATGATAATGAAAAAATGTCCATTCTGCGCTGAAGACATTCTAGATGACGCAATAAAGTGTAAACACTGCCATGAATTTCTGAATACTACTTCTGCATCGCGTTTTGCAGAAGAAAAGTTCCAATGGTACTTCAAAAAATCCTTTATTATTCTTGCCATCTGCACGGTGGGTCCCCTGGCATTGCCCCTGATTTGGTGGCGGCCTCAAACAACTTGGCTATGGAAGGTAGGACTGACCATATTAATCCTTGTTCTCAGTTGGTTCTTGTTCCAAACCACGATGGATTCCATTAGAACATTTAAGGAGTATTACAAACAAATTGAAGGGCTCTGAAATGGTCACCCCGCAGTAAACTGCGGGGCATACCGTGAACACTTTCATTAAATCACCAAAAGAAAAACTCCATTGAATTAACTGACCGAAATATCCATGCTTGATTCCCATAATCCATGCAGATTGCAGCGTTGAGATGCGACGAGTGTGATCTTGCCAGAAGGGGCAGATTCTTTGGGTAACACGACTACAAACGTAACCTTAGGTTTCAAGTATCCCTTAGGCTGCATGTCGATCCTGCCAGCAGGCTCATTGCCGATTGCGAGCTCAATGTACTCGATCCAGTGACTCGGCCCCATGCCATGAAGATTTTCGCCAATTGATACCTCGACAGTAAAAGATTCGCCAGCCTTAACCGATGTAGGTGCTGAGATTACCGGTGCATGAGACTTTTCAAGCGGAGTTTTCTTGGCCTGGTCCTTTACACGGTTGATATCGGTAAAGAGCGACTGGTCGACTTTAACGGGGAAATAACGCTCCGCTGAAGCTAGTGAAGCAGTGATGCCGGTCGCGATTGAACCAATAGTTGCTGTCTTCAAAAAAGTACGTCTGTCCATAATGTGATCTCCTTTCGGTTATGGTTGCAGAAAGTCATATTCCGCATGCACTCGGCATAAATACGAATTGCTGTTAGCTTATATTTGAATATTTGAATCAGTGCTCACAATTTACTTGAACGTATTGATTATGTATTCTGCAATCTTATTAGCGTCTGACTCCGGTAAGGTTTTCTCGTCAAACATCGACATACCTTCACCAGGTTTCCTCATGATTTTTATGATGTCTTTGACAGTCTTTACGCCATTTTTTTCGCGATCTATTTTTGAAAGGGTCTTAGCAGGGTTGATGAGATTTCCGCCATCGAAATGACAAGCCGAGCAGTATTCTTTAAACTCCACTTCACCAGTTTTGGGGTTGGCCTGTGCCGTGCCTCCGAAGACTGTGAATGCGAAGATTCCTATTGCCCCTGCTAGAATATACGTCCTTACTTTGACCCTGGTTTTCATGCTATCCCCCCGTACCGTAGCTAGTGGCAATGTAATCAGCGATGATTTTGGCATTAATCTCTGAGATAGGAGCTCCATAGACCTTTATCATCTTTGATACCTCAGCCTGCCACTTCGCCTTCGAAAATTTCTGCTGTGTCGTGATGTAATCAAGGCTGTGACATATGCGGCAGTACCTGCTGGTGGCATCCATACCAGGACCTTCCTTCAACGAAATTACCGGTGCAGGAAGAGTTATGCTGCGCTTTGAACCATTTTTGACGAAGCCTTGGTCGCCAGCCATGGCAACTACCGTAAATACTAGAGAGACAACGATACAGAGCAGGATAGTGGTTTTCATGACCTTCCTCCTAAGTGACTATCAGGTTGTGTCGTTCAATTTTATTCAAAAGATAACCGGAAGGATTCCAAAGCCCGTCCAAAGGTTGAGACTCTCCGATGCTGTTGGTTGCCCTGACCATGACCTGATAGGTACCTGGCTTGGCAGGCTGCCAGGGATAGAACCACTGAATCCACGAGTAGCGACCGATATCTTTTCCGAGTCGGGCCGGACTCCAGTTCATGCCGCCGTCGACCGAAACAAGAACTTCCTTGATGCTATAACCGCCCGAGAAGGCAACACCCATGAGCTCAACCGGTTGCCCGGACTTGAGTCTGGTACCATCTTCTGGGTTGATCAGAAGTGATCGGGTCGTCATGCGATTGATCGGGACAGTCTTTTTGGGAGCAGCGCCGGGCTCGACACATCCGCAAGGATCATCGGGAATCCGGTAGGCGGTTTTCATCCAGAAGCTTTCGGATGTCTTGTCGGTGACTTCAATGTCAGACAGCGATTTCACCCAGTACGTGGCATACCATCCCGGCACCACCAGGCGCACAGGGAAACCGTTTAACATGGGCAATTCCTGCCCATTCATCTCATAGGCGATCATAATATCGTCTTCAAGCGCCTTGTCCACTTGCAGGCTCTTCAAGAAACCGGGTGTCGCGGGCAGAGCGGCTTTGTCCAACCCTTTGAATACAATCTCCAACGATCCGGTCTTGAGGCCGGCGCTTTTCAAGACATCCTTGAGACGAACGCCGCCCCAGGTCACATTGCCCATTGCACCGTTTAGCCACTGTCCGCCAAAGATGGGAGGCTCAAAGAAACTTCTGCCATTGCCGGCGCACTGAATGACGGCGGTGTAGCTTATTTTATCAAATTTTTTGAGGTCATCGAAAGACAGGGAGATCGGTTTCTCAACATTGCCATGAACAACCAGGCGCCAGGTGTCAAGATCCACTGTTGTCGGGATGTTCGAAAGGTGCCAACGCACGAACAGGGCCTCATTCGGTGTGATCAACTCCCTGAAGTACTTCAGCGGGGTCTCGAGCTGAGGTGGGCTTGAGGTCAGGAGCAGTAATTCAGTTTTTTCCGGGAAGGTCACTAACCTTCGTTCACTTGCATAGAGAACAGGTGGAACAGTTCCTGTTGCTGCCAGCGCTGTTGTAATTCCGACTGTTTTAATAAAATCTCTGCGGCTAAAACCTTTGGATTCCATGAACTGACTCCTTTCATGTTACGGGGACATTCTGGTTATCCCGTTTCAGGTAGAGGGACCATTGTTGTCTATTGTGATAATTCAGGGTGTCTTTACGATTTTGGTAAAGAGATAATCGTTTTTAGCAACCGGTACATGGCATCCGAAGCACTCAGCTACAAAATTGGCGTCCTTGCCATACGGTTTCAGTTCGTTCCCCACGAAACGGGCAAAGCCCCAGCCGCCGGTATCTTTATACTTCCTGGCATCCTTCACCATAAACTCAACCTGAACAAATGCGCCCGGTTCGGTGGCTACCGGGAAGTTGGGATGTTTATCAGCTTTCCAGGCGACTTTGGCCAGCACGCTGCCATCGGGAAGCGGCTTCTTGCCGGCCCGCAGGGCTGTAACAGCAATTTCGTTGCCGGTGATGATGCGGATATGTCCTTTATCTTCCCGGTAGGAGGGTGCTACGACCTTCCATGACATGTAATCAGGGTAGTAGGCGATCCCATTAGGTGCCACTGGTCGGTCTGCACCAACGGCAGACCCTGCAATTAAAAGTAAAGTTACACATACCAAAACGATTCCTTGCATAAAAACCTCCTCTTCGTGAATGTGTGTTACTTACAACACAATTGAGATATTATTTAGTCATAATAACAGATATTTAGTTCATTGCAATGATGTGAATTGTACATCCTCTTTTCGTTGGGCAACTTATTTACAGGTTTAACTAGATTCGGTATTATGACGAGCGAATAAGAACGATTAAGGAGATATTGAAATGACCAAGCTTCTTGAAGGTAAAACAGCCATCGTAACCGGAGCCAGTTCCGGTATGACCGATGACGAAGCCCTTCGTTGGCTTGAGCATCATGAAGAAGAATATGACTACCTTGTTCATAAAGGTACAAAGAAATAATTATAACTTTTGAGGAAAGATTTTTTTGCTTTTTTACTTTTTCGTCGTTTGAATGTGCTGTTCTGATTTGAAATGGGTAGCCATCGACTACCCATTTCCACTTATTCTAACTCCGCCAGATGGTAGTCTTTAACGTTCGAAATCTATCAATCAGCCACTGGAATGTCCGTTGCTTCGGGTAAGCCTTTAGTCTTGGACTTTTTAGCGTTTTTCCCCTCGTCCCCACTTTTAACAATTGGATTTATAAAACCCCGTGGCGGTGTGTAGTCCCAAGCCATCAGCTCGCACATTTCTGCATTCAGAAGATTGATCTCTTCCCGGATCTGCTGACTTCTCTCGATGAACTCCTGCGCTTTTTCAAAGGTAATGTTGCTGTTACGCCCCATTGTCATGCGCAGCCTGTGGAGTACATTGTCATGGGTGTTGAGCATGGTGATGAAGTCGCTCTGATCCAGAGTTTTTCTGGAAATGACATCAATGTCATCCCGGATCACCTTCTTAAGTTTCCGGTCCTGCCAGGACTCTTTTCCTGATGGTTTCTTCCCGCTTGATTCTTTCTTGTTCTCAGCCATAAATCCTCCCTTGTTTTTGTGGTTAAATTCTTCCTGTTGCCCGCATGGCGATACCTTTGCCAAAGCGGTCCGATAATTCCGAAAACACCGTGTCGTCAAATTTCTTCATATTCTGGACGATCATCTCCACTGCGTTGATCTCTGATGCTGCATTGGCGTAACTCTGCTGTGCTACGCTCAGTAATTGCAGCGTTTTTTCCTCCAGTGTCTGAATGTGCTGCATCCCTTCGCCGAGAAGTGCCAACTGGCAGGTCTCCGGCGAAGCCCCGGCCTTGTTACCCTTCTGCGTAGACATAATGTTGCGGGCCAGCTCCTGCATCTGGACCGCCCGACCAAACAAATCGAGCAGCATGTAGTAGCCGTAAGCCCGGGCAGTCAGTTCCGCCAGTTTACCGATGACTTCACCTTCGGTATTGGTTGCCGTTGCATTTTTGAGGATCAAGCCAACCGACAACGGCGTGCTTTTGAGAAACGCCTCTTCATCAGCGGTGAGTGCCGTTTTCGATTTGATCTTGGTTGCGATGGACTGCATCTTGCCGGCCACGTAGACCATCAGGTTCTTGTTGGCGTCAGTAATGTCTGCACAAGCCCCGGCAGTATCCCGTCCCTGGGCGGAACCACTGATGAAGGAGTCAAAGCTGTTGTTCTTGTCGCATGGAGGAATGTATTGGGCCTGGTAAGTGGTGCCGGTTGTCGCCGGGTTCTGGATAACCACATCGCCGATGAAGCCGCGCACCAGCCTGACATACTCGCTGCTCATACCTTTCTTGCCGGCCAGATTCTCCAGTACCGATCCATCCCCGAAGACTTGCAGGACTTCGGTCGGGCAACCGGCTGTGGCGCTGGTGGCTGAAGCCTGGGTCGTACCGGGAACGCCGGGCTTGTTGCCGGCATTGGTCTTTTGCTCGCTCTCGAACAGTTTGCTGACATCCTGATACAGATCCTTGGCACCGCTCGACACCATGAAGTCGGTCTGCGCTGTTTTCATTTCAGCTTTCAGACTGTCTGACATAACTGACGAAAACGGACTGGCAGCAGTAGCCACCAGTGCCTTGGCTGCCTTGCAGTCGTTCAACTGCAGCGAGTTCAACCGGTCGGTGATCGCTTCAAGGGTCTTGATGGTATCGGCCACCTGGGGTGCCAGGGTCTTCAGGGCAATGTCGAAAGCTGCTGCCGGTGCTGCCGACAGAATGTTCTGGAGCTTCTGGACCAGATAATCCACGTTCAGGAATGAAAAACCACCGAGGAACATGTCGATCCCGCCACAGCCGGATTTCAACTTGGGCAGGGAGGCAGTAAACAGATGGTCATCGGTGTTAGCCCATCTGGCAGAGAAACTGCCGCCAGTGTAGTAACCACGCTTCGACCCTTCATAATAGCTGGGCGAAGTGGAGCTTTTCTGCTGTACCCAGTCATCGACCCAGCCAGACCAGGAAAGGACCGGGTTCAAGGCAATGGTTGCCGCCAGGCAGGCGGCGGTGGTTCTGGTAATAACGGTTCGTTTCACACTGACACCTCTTTCCTCTGTTGCTGTAGGACCAGTAGACTCATGGCCGCTCCTTTTCCTGGAGACGGCGCTTCTTCACGTCGAAGCTGCCTCCCTTCTGGAATTCGTAGAGCGAATATTCCTCTGGGGAGATGTCACCCTTCATGAGGCGAACGGCCCGGTAAGCCTTGTCCTCGATCTCGTCGGCGGATATGACGCCTGCCGAAACCGGCAGATAATCCTGATTCCCTTTCTGGATCAGAATCAGGGTCGGCGTGATCCCCACGCTGAATTTGGCGGCCAGTCCCAGGTTCTCACTGATGTTGACCTTCTTCACGGTCCAGCCGGTCTCGTTGGTGAACCAGTCAAGGATACGGGATTGCTCATCGCAGTAGCTGCAGTCAGGTCTCTGGAAATAGATCAGGGCAAAGTCATCCCGGTTGTCGCGCAGAATGCGCTGCCTTTCCTCATTGATCTGGGAGATCCGGGCCAGGTTGCCGGGAGTCGTGATCGGATAGTCCTTCTTGGTTGTCAGCTCCGGGTACTTCTGCCAGACGAACTGGGCCACGTTGGAAAAAGCCAGTGCCTTCTTCCGGGCGATTTCCTGAACCTCGAAGTACTCCTTCACATTTTCTTCGCTCGGCTTCTGAACAGCTTTCTTCTTCAATGCCTCGGCGAACTCCTGAAACTGATCGGGATGCATCTCCCAGATCTGTTCATATGTGTAATCTTTGACGGACGGAGTTGGTCTGCCTGATTTCTTCTTCTCAGGTTTATCGGACTTTTTCTCTGGTTCCTTCTGGTACCACCACCAGCCTTTGGACGAGTCGGTGTAGTAACCGGCAGATGCGGTAACAGACATTGAAAGTATCGCAGCAACTATCACCGGCCAACGCATTGTTCCACCTCTTTATTCTTTGGCTTGATCTCTTTCACCATCCGCTTCAGTTGCGGGGTTTTCAGCTCCTCCAATGCTGAAGGCAGCACTCCGAACGCTTCTGCCGTAAAGGGAATCAGCAGATACGGAACCCGCTTTCCGCCTCCGGTAATAATTGAAACCTGCGAGGTGTAGTAGCCGTCTGCGACATGATCCGTTGCCAGGGCGTTTCTGGTTCTGGCCAGTTCCGATACAACTGTGTACATCAGGTTCCGTTTCTCTGATTCGAATCCCTCCGATGCATACACCACCGGATCATAGCTGCTGACTTCCTTGATGGTCTCCCAGAGAGCATCGGGATTGACATAGATCAGACCATTGGGCATGGAAACAACCGACCACTGCTCACCCTTCGAGGTGGATTCCACAACATTGATCCTATTTTTCAACGAGGTAATAATGGCGTCTGCGTTGAACCAGTCAGGAATGTTGATGATCGTTGGCATGAACTTCTCTTTGGCCGGGTTAAACCCGAGAGGATTGTCCCGCTCTTCGACTGGAGGCGTTGTTTTGGTGGAACCGGCATGTTCTGCTTCGACTTTGGCGGCAGCAGATTGTTCACCGCTCATTTCCATTTCACGCTTTTTGCGCTCCAGCATTTCGGCATACAACGCTGCCAACTCGGTTTGTCGGGCCTCGTGGTCGCTTTGCTTGAGTCCGTCGCTAAGGATATTGTCGCATTTCATCAGGTGATGGCCGGTGACGGCACGGCTGATATCCTCCCGGTTGGGAAGAGACATGAATGCCGGAATCCCTTTCAGGATGAGCCCGGCAATTATCGGATGGTCGCCACTGCTGTACATGCTGTCGTGATAGGATGGGATTTTGCCGATGTCATGAGCCAGGGCGATGAGGATCATGTCTGCCAACAGCGCTTCCTGGTCTGCCTTGGCAATGAAGTTGCGGGCAACCGTCAGGGTGTGGCGATATAACGGCAACGTCTCTAGCATTTTATAGGAATCATCGGAGTAAATGCGTTCAGCTTCATCCTTGTGTTTCCTGACAACGGAAGGACAATCGCCTTCCTTGTCAAGCAGGGTGAGAAGCCAGATGATCAGATCCCTGCGGACTCCGTTGATGTATGAACGTTGTTCGATCATCTCACTGAAAAACTGCTCGATCTCTGCGTGCTGAAATGACGGGCGTGGCCCAGGTGAGGTTTTGTTCCTTCTCTGTTCACGCCAGAGGTGTGAGGCTTCCTTGATTTCAACCTCTTCGCCTAACCAGAGATTGCTCAATTCTTCCAGCCTTGCTATCTCTTCCGGCAACTCGACTTTTTCTACTGCCGGTTCATCCCGGTGAGACCATCTCCTTGTGCCATAGCAGCCAAAGCCGATTGCTGTTACTGCTGATATGCCAAGCAGCAGCGTATTCATGGCGAGACCGCCTCGTGGGACTGGATGGGAGACAGCATCGAGGTAATGACTGCCGGTGCCTCGGGGAATATGATTTTCATTTTTGGGTTTTTGGCATCGCAGGTGGTTCCTTTGAACCGCCCGGCATAGGTCATCATGTAAAATTCGCGTGGTTGCAGGCTTAAAATGTCCTGGACGCGGAGGATATCCTGTTCCACTTCTCGCGTCGTCACCTGGTTTGAACCGAAAATTCCTGTCAGCACATTCTGCACACCGAAATGTTTGACCACGTAGTCGCTGGTCTCGGCATCGGAACAGCGCATGAAGATCTTGGTGTTGGTATTATCGAGGATGCTCTTGCCGAACTCTTCACCGATGACCGCATATATCTGGTTTACCGACTGGGCGAAGGCGGTCACCATGACATCGGCAGAGCCTGCCTTGGCGAAAAGCTCCTCCACCCCCTGATAAAGCAGGCTCTGCGCTTCGTCGATAAAGATTGAAAGGGGCGGATCGACCTTCTGTCGATTGGAGAGATAGACCCTGCCGACAAATGACTGGATCATGGAAAGAAGCACCTTGCCGAGGGTGGCCGACGCCTCTCGGGTGATCATGGCGCCGGTATGGACAACCAGGATGACCCCTTCGCGGGCCTCAAGTTTATTGATGAAACGGTTGGAATCTGCCTGGCCGATTATCTTGCCGATGTTGCCGGATGAAAGCTCCATCAGTGCGGTACGTAGTGTTGAGGAAACCTTGGCGTAGTATTCCATGGGGGATTTCAGAATATCCTCAATCATGCCCGCTGTCAGGTCAGCTTCAGGGGTTCCAATGCTGCGGAGCGATTTCATGGTCGCATCGAGAGACTCGCGACGAATGCGCTTCCGTATTTCATCGATGTTCATGATCGGCAGGTTGCCGTGTTTTTTCGCCTGTATAATGTAGGCGGATACCACTGCTGTAGTGATCTCCTTGGCGATGTTCCGGTAAAATGGTTCTCGTCCACCCATAATGCCCGAGACGATATGTCCAACCAGTTCGTCCGGCATGAAGTAGAATGCCATCGGATCGACCACGGCGGAATATTCGGGGAAGATGGGAGTGACGAGCATCAGATCATTCAGACGCTTCTCCTCACGGGCAACTTCATAGATCTTGGTGAAGATCTGCTGATCACCCTTGGGATCAAAATAGACCACCGAGTATCCTTTGCGGATGTCCTGCTCTATCAGGTTTTCACACAGGCGGGTCTTACCGACACCGGTGGTGCCAAAGACGAAGGTGTGCCGCTTCCTGTCGGAGTCAGGTATGATGATGGGAACGATTTTTGTCCGATGATCCATGTTGACACCGGTTCCCAGTTCGGTCATGAGTTTTGACGAATTATCGTCGTGCTTCTTGAATGGAAACATGCAGGTGCTCCTCCAGTTCCTTTCCAACAGAGTTAATGATTTCTTTCGGTATTCTTGCCTGAGTCACTACGGAACTGTAGGCTCCCGGTACGCGCTCAATGCATGTGATTCCAGCAATGCGGCTGCGCTCCTGCAACAGGAGGCGTGGCAATTCTTTCGATGTGCGACTGAGCAGAATCCTGACTTTGGAATACCTCTTGTTGACCATGACCGGGACAACGCTTGAGATGTAGAACTCCTTCACACTGCCGATGCTGTAATGTCCCAATTCATGAAATGGCTGGAATCGCGCCGGGCAGACTCCGCAGAGGATCAGCCGCCGGTAATAGTCGGCAATTTCCAGGGAGACGATCAGTGCGCCATCGTCGGCTATCCGGGAAATCTCGCCAGGGGCTGAATACCCTCTCAACTCCTTCAATCGATCAGCTTCGTTCAGGGTTCTGCGTTTCTGTAGTTCCAATTTGATTTGATACAGAAGATGTCTCCGCAATTTTCCGTTGATATCATCCAGGGAAATTTTGATCGGTTCTCCATTGCCACTCGGGTAAGCAACAATCTGCAATTGCGCATCAATCTTGACACACACATTTGACCGGAGAGCGCCAGTAAGAGTTTTGGCAATGGCGACCTCAACGGCATCCATTGCTTCATCAGTTGGCAATCCGCTTTCAGACAGAATTTCAGCGGGAAGCGACGATGCCAAAGGCTTCCTCCCACGGGGTCACTTTCGAGGTATCAGTGATTGCAGCAATCTGTTCGATTTTCTGATGTGGTTGTTCCTGTCTGACGATACGGGCGATTCTGGCTGCGTAGCGGTCTCGCTTGGACGGAGTGCGGGAGTTGTAACAGCCAACCGCTGGCCAGGTGTAGCCGTAGTCACGAATGCACTGGGATAGCACCCAGGCACCGACCATGACATTGGTGCAGGGATCGGCGAGGGTGCCCCATGGAATGCCGAGTTTGCGTAGCGTCGGCTCCCATGACGAATTGATCTGCATGAGGCCATAGTCGTAACTGCCGTTTGTGTTGTAGTTGATTGCAATCGGGTTAAAACTGCTCTCTCCCTTGGAGATCGCATAGAGGAGGTTTGGCGAGATTTTGTATCTGCTGCCGGCTTCTGTGTAACAGAAGGCGTATGCCGTTCCTGTCGAAACGGCAAAAGCTCCCAGCAACAGTATCAAGATGGCAAAGCGCATGATTCCCCCCATGTATATAATCTATAGGGGGGGCAGGTTGGAAAGGGGAGGGGGATGAGGCTTTCTTTGTATCTGATACGATCTGGATGTGAATTTGTTAAAAACCGGGACTCCGTTGGCCCGGTTTAGTTCAAAAACCTATTTCACCGGTTGTACAAGCAACGATGTCCCATCTTTCTTGGCGATGTCGCCAACCTTAATCTCGCCCTTGATGATTTCCGCTTCGAAGTAGTGCTCACCGATGAATGTTAACACCTTTACAGCGCCTACCTCCTTCTGTTGTGCGGACTTTCCGATCACACGATAAACTGGTAGTACTTCGTTAACCGAGATGTCCTTCTGTGCCTCAACATTGCTGCTATGGAACAGGTGTACTTTATTGCCCATCTTCATTACAATTTCATTTTTGACTTTTTTATCCGCTGCCTGACTTAGTGCAGGGATTGCCAAGACGGCAGCTAGGCTAAGCATGGTTATCGTAGTGATTATGCTCTCTTTGCCACCTTTTTTTGATTGCCTTGCTTACCTGGAAAGAAAGGTGGAGAAAATTTGGTTAAGATAACGGATGTCTTGATTAAATGACTGTAATTGTGAGAATGGCTTACTAATTTGTGCTTTATCCTGTAACATATATAAAATGGTGAACAAACAAAATAGCAACAAGTTCATAGGAGGACTGTCATGGATGTTACAACGTCATACGCTTTCGGCAAACAAATTGATGCACCGTTCGGAGAGGTTGAACAGAAGGTTCGGATTGAACTGGCCAAAGAAGGTTTCGGTGTATTGACCGAAATAAATATACAAGACAAATTCAAGGAAAAGCTCGGTAAGGACTTTCGTGAATATGTTATCCTTGGAGCCTGTAATCCTGCATTAGCATGGGAAGCGTTCGGTAAGGAGCTGAATATTGGGACACTGCTCCCCTGTAATGTAGTTGTCTACCGGGATGACGACGACAAAACCGTAGTCATGGCCATGGACCCGGTTGCCGCCCTTGGCGTGATCGGTAACACTGAACTCAATGAAATTGCCGCACAGGTCCGGGCCAAAATGGAACGCGTCCTGGCTGCTCTCTAGCAACATCACAAAATGAGAAAAGTATTGCTTCTTGGCGGAGTTTTATTATCCGCTGTTCTTATCTGGTTCACTGCAAATAATTACCTGAGCGCCCGTCCTATTTCCGAAGAAAACCTGCGCGGTCTAGCCCTGTCTCTCACTTCCGCCATTGAAAATATCGCCCTTCACGACCCCTCCTTACGAAACCTCGATACGTTTAAGTCACAGGATATAGCGTTTTTTGCGATGATCGACAGGGATGGAATTTACCGATTTCACACCAACCCGGACCTTATCGGCACGGCGATAAAAGGTACACTGCCACTGCCTACTCTCCAAGATGGCACGATATCGAATAAACGGATAACCCTTCGCACCGGTGAGATCGCATTCGAGTTCAATGCACCCATCTATCTCCCAAAAGAAACACTCGCTCTCCAACTGACACTCCACACCTTTCGAGCCGATACCGTTATACGACGCGCCAAGCTGAGCATGATAGTTCTGTTCTCTCTTCTCGCAGCCGGATGGATCTTGTCGCTGGCTCTCTACCGCTTTACCCGGCGCGAAGAACAGCACAATCTTGATATGGCGCATCGTGAAAGTCTGGCGCAACTGGGTGAGATGGGTGCTATGCTGGCCCACGAAATCAGAAACCCATTGGCCGGTATTAAAGGTTATGCTCAGGTTATCGGAAAAAAGCCGCAGGATGAGCGCAACGATGGTTTCGCCCAACTCATCGTGACAGAAACCCAGCGATTGGAAACACTCGTCAACGACCTACTCGCCTTTGCCAGAAGCAACCATGAAGCACTAACCATAATTAATCTTAGCGAGGTTGTAGCGTATTGCGCGGCACTGCTTCGCCCAGAAGCGGAAGAATACAATATAAAAATCATTTGCACCTGCTCTGATGGAATTATGATTAACGGCAATCGAGACCGATTGAGTCAAGTCCTGCTCAACCTGGGTAAGAACGCCATCCAGGCAATGCCAGATGGGGGCATTCTCCAGATAACAGCCAGTGTTGCTGGCAAGCGATTCACCATAAGCGTGAGCGATAACGGGAAAGGCATCAGTCAAGAAGATTTGACCAGGATTTTTGAGCCATTTTTTACCACCAAGGCCAGAGGAACTGGGTTGGGGCTGGCTTTATGCAAAAAGATCGTCGAAGAGCATGGCGGCACGATCACCGTGCAAAGTGCTTTTGAGCAAGGGACATCCGTATCCATAACCATACCCAGACGATAGAGATATCTGAGCAGGAGTTGACCATGAAGGGGCGTATTTTAGTCGTAGAAGATGATAAGACTTTTAGAGGTTTTCTGCAGACGATTCTGGAGGATGATGGTCACGAAGTTCTGACCGCTGAAGATGGTCTCAAAGGTTTGAGTCTCCTTCAGCAGAAAAATTTCGACTTGGTGGTGACTGACCTGAAGATGCCGGGGAAAACCGGGCTTGAGCTGTTTCGCGATTCCAGAACAGACCCAACCCCACCCATGTTTATTTTTATTACGGCCTTCGGCAAAGTTGATGAAGCGGTCGCTGCCATGAAAGAAGGGGCGATTGATTTCCTCACCAAGCCGCTTGAAGATCCTGACACTCTCATCACCCTGGTTAATCGGGCAATTGAAAGCCAAGGGCAAAATCGAGAGTATATGACACTCAAAGAGGCAGAAACGGCTGGATTGCCACCTGAAAATCTAATATTTGCCGGTCAGACCATGCAACCGGTACGAAAATTGGTACATGACGTAGCTTCTACCGTCGCAAATGTGCTTATTTACGGAGAGAGCGGCACCGGTAAGGAACTTGTGGCTCGAATCATTCACCTGTTGAGTCCTCGGGGGAAATCCGCTTTTGTCCCGCTCAACTGTGCAGCCATCCCTGAAAATCTTCTGGAAAGCGAACTCTTTGGCCATGAAAAAGGTGCCTTTACCGGGGCAATTCAGGCCCGACAAGGCAAATTTGAACTTGCCAAAGGTGGGACCATTTTTCTGGATGAAATTGGCGAAATGCCTCTGGCACTTCAGGCCAAGCTACTGCGAGTTCTACAGGAACGGGTATTCGAACGGGTAGGCGGCAGCAAAGAGATAAAAGCAGATGTCAGGGTCATAGCTGCAACTAACAGAAATCTCCAAGATGAAGTTGCTCAGCGCAGGTTTCGGGAGGATCTCTATTATCGGCTGAATGTCTTTCCGATACAACTACCACCGCTCAAGGGTCGGGCGGATGCCATTCCTTTGTTGACAGATTATTTTCTTAACCGGTTCAGTTTGCAGGTTGGTAAAAAGCTCAAAGGATTTGATAAAGAGGCATTAAGCGCGATGGAGCATTATGCCTGGCCGGGCAATGTTCGGGAATTACAGAATGTCGTGGAGCGAGCGGTGATTCTGGCCCAGGGAATTATCCGCTGTGACAATCTGCCTGAAGCATTGCTGCGTAAGCCGGAACCGGTACTCCAAGACAGTAGAGATGCTTTAAAATCCGTCGAACGGGAAATGATTATCAAGGCACTTGCCAGGCAGGGCGGCAACCGGCGTCTGGCAGCTGAAGATTTGGGGATTTCACGCAGAATGTTACAGTACAAATTGAAAGATTATGACCTTCTGGACGATAAAGATTGAGGTGAAATATACTTCTCATGACGTGAAATAGATTGCACCAAATATATAGGCATGTATTGAAAGAATAAAAAACTCATCGTGTAATATCGGCATGTTATGCCTTGTTACGTTTTTGGCACGATCCATGGAATATCTCCTTACAGAAACAACCACCCCAAGGAGGTATTAACAAATGAAGAAATTCACTACCGTAGCAGTTATTGCAGCACTGGCTCTCGCAACCCAGGCATTTGCCATGGGTGGCAGCGCAAAAGGCGGGCAAACAATGCCCTCAACCACTATGAAGACCAGCACAGCAATGAAGGCTGGCAACCCTACTATGACTGCTCCTGCTACAATGAGCGGTACCGGTACTATGACAAGCACAATGTCCGGAACGGGTATGACTAAACCACAGACAATGCCGGCAACACCGATGCAGCCGGCTGTAACCAAGTAATGAGCGCAGGAGTAGCTTAACATGACACCAGGCCGTTTTTCTTTCATATGTATCAGAGCAATACTCCTGAACATCTTCCTGTTCGGTACAGCGTTCGCTGGTTTTTTCGGTAGCGACGATAAGGGGAAAAGCGGCCTGGATTTTACCGGTGGATATGACATTAACACCGTTAGTACTATGTCGGGACGGGTTGTCTCAACTCCTCACTCTGGGGAGAAGGAAAACATACTCGTTGAGATCAAGAGTGGTAACGAAACGCTTAACATCAGTGTCGGTCCGGGATCTCATTGGGAAAAGAAAGGGATCGCTATCAACGTGAACGACGATCTGACGGTCAAGGGGTCAAAAGCTCAGGGGCAGGATGGTAAGACGTATGTTTTGGCACAGAAGCTTGTGAACAAAACCACAGGCGCACAAGTGGATCTGCGTAATGATAAAGGTGAACCAACCTGGTCTGGAAGAAACAGTAGCAGCTCGCGAATGGAGAGCCCTGCCGGTAGCATGAGAAACCAGGGTGGCGGCATGATGCGTAGCGGCGGTGGCGGCATGATGCGGCGATGAGGAAAGAAAACTGTTCCGTTGCACAGAGGAGGAATGAACTTGAAAACTACTATCCGGACGATAACAGGTTGCCTGATGGGACTGGTGACTACACTTATAGTGCCCTATCACGTGCAAGCAGAGGAATACACATATTCTGTTGGTCAGGGTTTTGAGTTCAGCTCCGGAAAATATGGCACTAACACTCGTACAGACTCGATTTATGCTCCTTTAACCGTTATTGTCAGTCCAACCAATCGCCTGGGGTTTTCGCTTGAAATTCCTTTCGTCTACCAGAGTAATGGTAATGTAATAACCGGTATTGGCCGGGGGGGCATGCAGGGCAGTAAAACCACGATGCTGCCGGCTGCTGGAATGAGTAGTATGTCCGGTTCCGGAGGCGGTATGTCTCCCTCTTCAGCGAGCACCAATCAATCCGAGAGTGGTCTTGGAGATATAACCCTTAAGGTTGGATATACCCTTCTTCCAGAAAAAGATTCAATGCCGCAATTCCGTCCGACGGCATTTGTCAAATTTCCAACTGCCGATAAGAACAAGTCGCTTGGAACCGGTGAGTTCGATGAAGGGTTTGCTGTAGAGATTTCGAAGTGGTTCGGTAACTGGAACCCGTTTGCCGAAGTAGGCTACACCGTGCAGGGCAAGAGTGCGCAACTTTCCCTCAGAAACTATATGGCTTACAACGCAGGCGTTGGATATCAGGTTGCCGATAACTTTCGCCCGTTACTTCTCATCAAAGGCACCACTCCGCCTGCTGATGGTGCAAGCAGTCTGCTGGAAGTCCGACTAAAGCTGAAATATCAGGCAACCAAACACACAGGAATAGACGGATACATAGCCAAGGGAATCACCACCAACAGCCCCGATTATGGTACCGGTTTATCGATATATTACGATTTTTAGTGTCAGGATACGAAAGGAGATACAACTATGAAAAATCATATAATTACAATTACAGCAGCACTTACAGTTGGGCTTATAGCGGGGTGTGGCGGTGGAAGCAACAGTAGCACTCCGACTGCCTCAACTACCGTCTCTGGAGCAGTTGCCGATGGATATCTTGTTGGAGCTACCGTCTTCATGGACAAGAATGGTAATTACCAGTTAGATGCCGGCGAACCTTCAACTACGACAGATGCTAATGGTGCTTATTCACTTACCATCGATCCTGCCGATATGGGCAAGTATTCGATTGTAGCAATGGCTATCAAAGGGCAGACCATCGACAAGGATACCAGTCTGACAGTGCCCAACAGTTATATGCTTAGTATGCCTGCGACAGCAGTATCTGGAACTGTTCGCAGCAACTTCATCAGCCCCATGTCATCCCTCATCAGAGAAAAAATGGCCGCCAACCCTAGCATGACCTTGACGGACGCCATGACTCAGCTCCGTAATCAGATGAATCTGCCTGCGGGTACAAATATGATGGCAGACTATGTAGCCGGTTCCCAGTCAGGTGCAAATATGGCCCAGTACCAGAGCATGCACAGCACAGCCCAGCAGATGGCCGGTCTGATGGCCGGACAGGCACCACTGGTCATGAATGGCAGTGGTGTGAATCAGAACCGCTATCGCAGCATGATGGGAACGATTAACAGCAATATGTCTGCAATTGCGGCAAACGTCATCAATGGTCAAGGCATGGGCAGTACGTTCATGACTGGCATGATGAGCCAGATGCAGACTCAGCTAGGGGCAATGCCGATGGGCGGAGGATTTTCTAACTACTCGGGGATGTTTCGCAACATGACAAGTCATAGCAGCTTTTGGAGTACAACAGGAACCCCAATGACACCTATGAGTGGTGGGATGATGAGGTAGGATGATTCATGTCAATTCGAACTTAACTGCGGGCCGCTTTCTCTCAGATAGCGGCCCGTAGTTTTTCGACAAGTAATTAGATGTCAGGTACTGTGCAAATTGTAACGCTGTGGTAATAAAATCGTGAAGGCTATTTTCCTTGAACAGCATTTTTTAGGATTATGCTCGGCTTGAAAGAAAGGATTCTCCGCGCTTCGATGACGATGTAATCGCCCGTTTGAGGGTTTCTGCCCTTGCGTTCATGTTTATTCTTGACCTCGAATTTACCGAACCCTGATATTTTTATAACTTCGCCGTCTTCGAGAGTTGATTTAAGTATGCTGAAGACCGTTTCCACCATGTCAATGGATTCTCTTTTCGTGATTCCGCACTTTTCTGCGATTTTTTCAACGATGTCAGCCTTGGTCATTTTCGCTCCAATCAACTTGAGGTAGTTTTCTCTTTCATTATTGCAAATTCCGGATGAATCCGACCATCGTTCCGGCGTGAATCCGACCGCTATTCCGATTTGAATCCGACCAACATTCCGCTGGCAATCCGACCATCGTTCCGGAATGAATCCGACCAACCGGTTGTAGTCGCAAGGTAACTCAACAGCGTATTGTTTCCCTCATTTTCTTTGAGGAGGGCATCAATGCCGCAGAATCGAGTTACAATGCGTAAAATTCGAGAGATACTCCGTCTTGCCTGGTCATGCAATCAGACAAGACAATCAATTTCCGACAGTTGCGGTATCGGCAAGACAACCGTCACCGATACTCTATACCGGGCTTCCGCTGCCGGTCTGTCCTATCCCTTGCCAGTCGACCTTGATGATGAACGGCTTGAACGCCTTCTATATCCTCAACATCCCCGTGCCATAACCAGTAAACGGTTCGGCAAGGAACGGTTGGAAGTTGCCTGCGAATGTGCCCTGTTCATCAAAGGTGTCAGTTACGCCAGCATCAAGTCGATTCTGAACAACAACCTTGACCAGAAACCACTACCCAAACAACAGGAACTGCTGACCGTTACCCATCAAAGCTTGGCACGATGCCATGCAAGACCCGACTCTGGCTAACGCTATACTGGATAGGTTGGCGCACAATGCATACAAAGTCGAACTGAAGGGTGAATCCATGAGGAAGAAGACCCAAAAACCTGCTTGCGAATAAACCACTTGGGAATGAACTTCAATCATTCCATGGGAGAGTTCTTGACAAGTATTTTGTAACCAAATATAGTTGAGCAACTATTCAACCGTTTCAGGGAGACTATATGAAAAGTGAAGGGCTTTGCGAAACAACCTGTATAGACGAGCAAAAGGTAGCCTCGGTTAAAAAACGACTGCCTCCCGACCATATACTGATGGGTTTGGCAGAGACTTTTCGGGTATTGGGAGATGGCACCCGTGCAAAAATTATCCACGCTCTTTCCCTTGAAGAACTGTGCGTATGCGATATTGCCCGTTTGCTATCAACGACCAAATCAGCTGTATCACATCAACTGAGGGTATTGCGTAATATGAGACTTGTCCGTTTTCGCAAGGCAGGCAAAATTGTCTACTACTCACTTGATGACAACCATATCGTGAACCTTTTTAACGAAGCTCTCAATCATGTTCTTGAACACCAAGCCATAAAGGATTGCAAATGACTATGAAATCGACCTATCACGTAACAGGTCTGGATTGTATTGAAGAGGTCAAAGCCTTACGCCAGACTGTTGGCACTCTTGATGGCGTTTCAAACATTGAGTTCAACTTGATGAAAGGAACATTTCAAGTTTTTTTTGAAAATGAACCGTTATCTGATGCCACAATTATTCAGGCAATTAAGACGGCAGGTTTTGATGGCACACCAATAAACATCGAAAAAGGTACTCCGTTTAAGACATCTATTGACTGTAGCTTTTGGAATCGACGTGGACGACTTGTATTATGTGTAAGTAGTGGAGTGCTATGCCTGCTTGGTTTCCTTGCACATGTATTTTTACATAATGGCTTCATTCACGCTCTGGCAGGGAACGAGGCAGGGCAAAGCCATAACTTCCCTTTCATTTCCATCATTCTATTTGTATCTGCTGCCATTGCGGGGGGATTTTATATACTACCGAAGGCATTTCTTGCCATACGGCGGTTACAGCCAGATATGAATCTATTGATGACCATCGCAGCAATCGGAGCAATGGCTATTGGCGAGTGGTTCGAGGCTGCAACGGTTACATTCCTATTTGCACTATCACTTCTGCTTGAATCGTGGAGTGTGGGAAGGGCACGCAAGGCGGTGGAAGAGCTTCTTAACCTTTCTCCTGCAACAGCTCGTTGTCGTAATCTGGCGAACGGCACTTTAATAGAACGACCAATTGAAGAAGTGCTTCTTGAAACCGTAATTCTCGTGAAACCTGGTGAACGGTTTCCTTTGGATGGCGTAATCACTGAAGGAAGCACAACGGTTAACCAGGCACCGTTAACCGGAGAATCTATTCCAGTATCAAGAGAAAAAGGTGAGGAAGTCTACGCTGGAACTATCAATGAAACCGGAAGTGTAGAAGTCAGAACAACACGACTGGCAACTGATACACGGTTAGCCCACATCATTCATTTGGTGGAAGAAGCACAATCGAGACGAGCACCGTCAGAACAGTGGGTTGAAACCTTTGCTCGTTACTATACGCCTTTAATGATGGTTGCATCCATCGTGGTGGCGGTAGTTCCACCTCTGGTCTTTGGAGGTCACTGGAGCGAGTGGTTTTATCAAGCCCTTGTCCTATTGGTTATCGCATGCCCTTGTGCTCTTGTAATATCAACACCAGTCAGTATTGTAGCAGCACTAACTTCGGCAGCACGGGCAGGTGTGCTTATCAAAGGTGGTGCATATCTGGAAGTTGCAGCGAAGATAAAGGTAATAGCATTTGACAAAACAGGCACGATTACGCAGGGACATCCCGAAGTACAAACGATTGTTGCCCTGAACCAACATACTGAACGGGAACTCTTGGAGCGAGCAGCAGCACTGGAGTCTCACAGTGACCATCCCTTGGCGAAGGCGATAATGCGTCGTGCCGTCGAAGAAGGTGTTTCAATCCCAGAAGCTTCTGATTATTCAATTATAAAAGGAAAAGGTGCTGAAGCTGTTGTATTCGGTCGTCCTTTCTGGCTTGGAAATCATCGTCTGATGCACGAAAAAGGCACGGAAAGCTCTCCAGCGCATGAAGCAGCTGACGCAATGGAGGACGCCGGGCATTCTGTTGTTGCAATTGGAACGGATAACCACATTTGCGGTGTTATCAGCGTAGCGGATTCCATTCGACCTGAAGCATCGAAAACTCTCCGAATGCTTAAAGAAGTAGGAATACTGAGAACCGTGCTATTGACCGGCGACAATCAAGGCACAGCAAATGCCGTTGGCAAGGAAGTCGGTATTGATGAAGTATTTGCCGAATTGTTGCCGGAAGATAAAATGAAAGCTGTTGAAGACCTTATCCAGCGGTATGGTTCTACAGCTATGGTTGGAGATGGGATTAACGACGCACCTGCCTTGGCAACAGCTACTCTTGGTATTGCTATGGGTGGAATAGGAACAGATGCAGCCATTGAAACAGCGGATATTGCCCTCATGTCCGATGATATTACAAAAATTCCTTGGCTAATTGGACATGCCAAACGAACACTGCGGGTAATACGTCAGAACATTGCTTTTGCATTGTGCGTTAAGGCAATTTTCATGGCTTTGGCTCTTGCACAACTCGCTACGCTGTGGATGGCAATTGCGGCAGATATGGGCGCATCGCTTATTGTAATATTCAATGCGTTGCGCTTACTGGATGGTAAGGAAGAACGTAAACCCTTACAGAAAACAAAGAACATGTCATGCGGGTGCAACAATTGCGGCAAAGATTAAACTTCCCCCGCCGAAAAACCAGTGCGCTATTTTTTAAGAAATCTTCAAAACTTGAATACCCCGTTCTGTGAACGGGGATGAAAATTTTTCCTGCCGAAGGCAGGTTCAAGCATCTTTGGGTTTGATCTTGATTTTTGATCTTGTCAGTCAATCCGAAGGATTGGCTGTGCATTATTTGTCTTTGAAGTCTCGCCTTGTAGGCGGGGTAATTCACTTTTTAGTATCTGTGATATTTCTTGGTTTTATATCCTGGCGGTGAGCAATGGCAACTATTAACATTAAAACTGAAGGTTCTCTGCTTATAGCATCTGTCACAGGTGATTTGACTGCTGATGAAGTCACTGCTGTCATAAATGAATACTATCCTACAGGGACAATCAGGGATGTCATCTGGGACTTAACAAATGGTACGATGCAATCCATATCCATGGAAGGATTTGCAGCAATAGCCAAGGCCAGCAAAGAAACATCGGAAAGAGGTGCACGACAAAAAGGTAAAACTGTTTTTGTTGCAAGTAATACTACAGAACACAACATGTTCTGCAAATATACTGCACTGGCTGAGATGGCAGGAATTGTTGTTGAATTTAATGTATTCAAGACGGTCGACGGAGCTATTAACTGGATACACGGGTATTGGGCTTCACAAATAAAAAAAACAGAGAAGACATAATCTACGCTATATTAGACCCATACTTGGCGACTACAAAATCTCAGATCGTTTTCGCCGGAACGCTGGTCGGATTCACAGCGGAACGGTGGTCGGATTCACAGCGGAACGGTGGTCGTCATCACGTCAGTTCCTTTGGTCGGATTTACCGGAATATGCAGTGAGGGCTATTTTCCTTGAACAGCATTTTTTAGGATTATGCTCGGCTTGAAAGAAAGGATTCTCCGCGCATCGATGATGATGGTTTCCCCAGTTTGAGGATTCCTCCCCTTGCGTGCATGCTTCTTTTTTACCTCGAATTTACCGAACCCAGATATTTTTATATCCTCGCCGTCTTCAAGAGTTGATTTCAGTATGCTGAAGACCGTTTCCACCATGTCAATGGATTCTCTTTTCGTGATCCCGCACTTTTCTGCGATTTTTTCAACGATGTCAGCCTTGGTCATTTTCGCTCCAATCAACTTGAGGTAGTTTTCTCTTTCATTATCCCCACCCCCCGAATTGGGGGGAAAGGTGGGCTATCATTCTTCCGTTTATCAGTTGGTGTATTTCAGACGATCCCGTGCGCCT